>JBKBVC010000084.1:0-7227 GCA_046289805.1 Tabrizicola sp. | reverse complement strand
GGTTTCGGGCGACAGCCCCGTCCTGCTCGATTCCTACCTCTCTGGTGCCGTCGAGGTTGACGTCGATGCGTTAAGCGACGGTAAATCCGTGCATGTCGCGGGAATCATGGAACATATCGAGGAAGCGGGCGTCCACTCCGGCGACTCGGCCTGCTGTCTGCCGCCGCACCAGCTTTCGCGCGAAACCGTCGAGGAGCTGAAGCGCCAGACCGTCGTCATGGCAAAGGCGCTGAACGTCGTCGGCCTGATGAACGTGCAGTTCGCGATCAAGGACGGGGTGATCTACGTCCTGGAAGTGAACCCCCGCGCTTCGCGCACCGTGCCCTTCGTCGCCAAGGCGACCGACTCGGCCATCGCCAGTATCGCCGCCCGGCTCATGGCCGGCGAGCCGCTTTCGGCCTTCCCGCAGCGGCCGCCCTACCCCGAAGGCGTCGGCCCCGACAGCCCGCTGCCGCTCGCCGACCCGCTGACGCTTGCCGATCCGCAGACGCCCTGGTTCAGCGTCAAGGAGGCCGTCCTGCCCTTCGCCCGCTTCCCCGGCGTCGACCCTATGCTCGGCCCCGAAATGCGTTCGACCGGCGAGGTGATGGGCTGGGACCGCACCTTCGCGCTCGCCTTCCTCAAGGCCCAGATGGGCGCCGGCACGATCCTGCCGACCGAGGGGCGCGTGTTCCTGTCGGTCAAGGACGCCGACAAGACGGCGTCGCTTGCGGCCGCGGCCCGGGACCTCGTGGCGATGGGGTTCACTATCGTCGCCACCAGGGGAACCGCCCAGTGGCTCGCGTCGAACGGAGTGACCGCCGAGCCGGTCGCCAAGGTCTATGAAGGCCGGCCCAACATCGTTGACCGGCTGAAGAACAACGAGATCGCCCTGGTGATGAACACGACCGAGGGGACGCAGGCCGTCAGCGACAGCCGCGACATCCGCCGCGTCGCGCTGATGGACAAGATCCCCTATTTCACCACTGCCGCGGCCAGCGTGGCCGCCGTGGCCGCGATGAAGGCGCGCGGCGAGGGATATGGGGTGCGGAAGTTGCAGGGCTAGCGGTGCCGGGGCGCGCGACCCCGACATCCCGCGAACCTGCCCAGGGGAACGGGCGATTGCCATCCGGCTTGCGCGGCAGTCTTTGCCTGGGGCGCCGGGGTGGCTATCGCAGGTCCATCCGCACATAGTGCTGGCGCAGCGCGGCCGGTGATATTCCGTAGCCTGCCCGGAACCGGGCATAGAACTGCGTCAGCGAGCTGAAGCCGCTCTGTTCGGCAACATCCGAAATGGCAGTGGAGCTTTCGACCAGCAGCGCCCGCGCCCGCATCAGCCGCATCCGGTTGATGAACTGCTTCAGGGGCACCTTCATGGTGCGGGAAAACAGCGCCAGCGCATAGTTCTCGTGCAGGCCGGTGACGGCTGTCACCTCGGCGTTGCGCAGGGGTTTTTCCAGATTTTCAAGCACATGACGCACCATGGCGATCACATGGCGGACATGCGCGGTGCTCAACGACCGGTCGCTGCCGATCTCGTGCAGGGGCTCGCGCAGGAAGTCGAAGCCCGAGACGGGCGCGCGGCGGAACATGGCGTTCAGCTCCATCTTCACGATCTCGGCCCGCTCGAAATCGCCCGAACGGTAGTCGGCATACCAGCGCCGCACCATGTTTGCATCGCAGAGCATTTCCGGCAGCGCGATCATGCCGCGGCCGATCAGTGCCGTCTGCAGCGCCATGATGTGGCGCATGTGCAGGAAACTGTCGAGCGGCAGGTAAATGTTGGCCAGCCGCATCGGCCCCTCGCCCACGGGGTCGAGCCCGGTGAGCTGATGCGGCACCCCGGCCCAGAACAGCACCAACCGGCCTTCGGGCACGGTAAGGCGGGTGCCGTCGAAGTCATAGGTCATCTGCACACCGGTCGCGAAGTTCATCTCGATGTGGCCGTGCCAGTGCGGCATCGGCATCAGCTGCGGCTCGAAGAGGCGGATGCCGAACCGGCCGAAGGCGCGGTTGCGCGCGTAGAAATGCCGCTCGTGGTTCGGGACCGGAGTCGGGTTGCGCCGTCTTAGGGCCGGGCTGCGGTCGCCGTCCATGACGATTGGCCGAACTTAGAAAACCGGAAAAGTTTCTGACGAACTGATATTGCTGCACCGCATCGCTTTCCGCAAGGTCTGGCCTGCCGGACCGGGAAGGAGGAAGTCCCGCCTGGCGCAAACCGCAACGCCGGATGACCATGAACAGCCACAGGTCAAGGGAGGTAGCATGACGATCCACAGCCGGCGCGCCGCATTGGCGGCGCTGCTCATGGGGGTATCCGCCACGGCGGTGCAGGCCGAGATGGCCGCGCCGACCGCACCGCCGGAGGCCCCGAAGTTCGAGGCACAGACTGAACCGGTCTTTGTCAACCGCTCGGACATCCTAGAGTTCAAGGCCCTGCCCGCCTATTCCGAACCAGCCTGGGTCACGGCCTTCGTCGAGGCGGGCAAGCTGCCCCCGGTGGCAGAGCGCCTGCCGAAGGAACCGCTTGTCTACAAGACCGCCAACATGCCCGACGGCCCCGGCGTATATGGCGACGTGATGCGCCATGTGATCGGCGGGCGGCCCGAAGGCTGGAACTTCTGGGCCGGGCAAAGCTATGGCTGGGGCGGGATCGACATCGGCCTCGTCGAGTGCCTGACGCGCACCGGCCCCCTGTTCACGGTCAATGCCAATGACCTGCAACCGCTGCCGAACCTGGCGAAAGGCTGGGAATGGTCCGAGGACGGCAAGACGCTGACGGTCCACCTGATCGAAGGTGCGAAATGGTCGGATGGCGATCCCTTCGACGTCGAGGACATCGAGTTCTACTGGAACGATGTCATCATGGACGAAAACGTGACGCCGCTGATGGGCGCCAGCCCCGCCACCTACAACAACGCGACCTTCGCCAGGGTGGACGACTACACCTTCACCCTGACCTTCGCCGACCCGTTCCCTGAACAAGTCCTCTACGCGATGGCCTACGGCAACTTCTGCCCCGGCCCGGCGCATGTGCTGAAGCCCAAGCACCCCAAGTATGGCGGCGAAAGCTACGAGGCCTTCCTGAACGCCTTCCCGTCGAACTACATGAACTTCCCGACCATGGGCGCCTGGGTCGTGGTGGAACATCGCCCCGACGACATCGTGGTGATGCGCCGCAACCCCTATTACTGGAAGGTGGACGAGACCGGCCAGCAGCTGCCCTACCTGAACGAGATGCATTACCGACTGTCCACCTGGGGCGACCGCGACGTGCAGGCCGTGGCCGGGACGGGAGACTTCTCGAACCTGGAACAGCCGGAGAACTATGTCGAAAGCCTGAAGAAGGCCGCCGATCCGGCAAGCCCCGCGCGTCTGGCCTTCGGGCCACGCTCGATCGGCTATCAGCTGTTCTTCAACCAGTCGGCCAATGGCTGGGGCGAGCCGGACGCCCGGGGCCAGGCGGTGCGCGAGCTGAACCGGAACCTCGATTTCCGCAAGGCCGTGACCTATGCGCTGGACCGCCAGCGGCTGGGCGACAGTCTGGTCAAGGGCCCGTTCACCGCGCCCTATGCCGGAGGGCTCTTGACCTCGACCAGCTTCTATGACGCCGGCTCAACGGTGTTCTACCCCTTCTCGCCGGACAGCGCGAAGGCGGCGCTTGAGGCGGCGGGGCTGTCGGATACCGATGGCAACGGCGTGGTCAACCTGCCGGGCGGCGGCGACCTGAGCGTAACCCTTCTGGTGAATGCCGACTACGCCACCGACAAGAACCTCGCCGAAGGCGTGGTGGCGATGATGGCGGATGTGGGCGTCAAGGTCACGCTCAACAGCCTGACCGGCAAGGACTATGACAACGCCCGCGACGCCGGCGCCTGGGACTGGCTGGTGCGCCGCAACGACCAGGAGTTCGTCTCGGTCGTCCAGGGCACCGACCGACTGGCACCGATCGGCCCGATGACGGCCGTCTGGCACCGTGCGAACGCGGCAGGCGAGATGGACCTGCTGCCCTATGAAGAGCAGCTGGTCGAGGCGATCAAGGCCTTCACCGGCACGCGCGACGCCGCCGCCAAGATCGAGGCGATGAAGACCTGGCAGAAGGTGTTCACCGAAAACGTGACGGCCGCCGGCCTGACCGCCTATCCGGGCGCGCTGATCGTCAACAAGCGTTTCGCCAACATCCCGGCGGGGGCTCCGATCTTCATGTACAACTGGGCCGAGGACAACATCATCCGCGAACGGGTGTATGTGCCCGCAGACAAGCAGATCGACGCCGAACTGCATCCGCAGACCTTGCCCGGTGCTCCCGGCTCGGCCGGCCCGGTGACGGCGAACTGAGGGTTTCCTCCCGACGTCCGGGGGCGGCAGACGACCGTCGCCCCCGGACATTTCCGCCTTTCCCTCATGGACAGGAGACCCGCGATGCTGGGCTTTCTTGGCGTCCGCCTGATGCAATCGGTGCCGGTCCTGATCGTGATGAGCTTCATCACCTTCCTGATCATCCAGGCCCCGCCGGGCGACTACGGCGACTTCATACGCACCAACATGATCGTGCAGGGCGGGGCCTCACCCGAGGCTGCGACCGAGGCCGCCAACCGGTATCGCGAGACGCACGGGCTCAATGATCCCCTGGTCGTGCAATATGCCCGCTGGATCTGGGGCATCGTCAGCCGCGGCGACTTCGGTCAGTCCTACGCCTACAACAAGCCCGTGGCCGAGATCCTGGCCCAGCGCCTGCCGCCGACCATCGCCATCGCGCTGACCTGTCACCTCCTCGCCACGCTGATCGGCATCGGCTTCGGCATTCTCGCCGCGACCCGGCAATATACCTGGGTCGATACCGTCCTGTCCTTCGTCTCGTTCATGGGGATGACGATCCCGCGCTTCCTTCTGGCGCTCATCATCCTCTACATCCTCGTCTTCCAGCTGAACGTGCAGGAAATCGGCTCGTTCTATTCCTCGCGCTTCGGAGGGCAGCCCTACTGGCTGGGCTTTCTCGACTTCAACTGGGCCAAGCTGTGGAACCTGATCCAGCATGTCTGGCCGGTCATCGCCGTCGCGGCCTTCGGGGGGCTTGCCTACAACATGCGCGTGATGCGGGCGAACCTGCTCGACACGCTGAACGCCCAGTATATCGAGACAGCGCGGGCCAAGGGCCTGGGCGAGGGCGCGGTCATCATGCGCCACGCGGTGCCGAACGCGCTGCACCCCTTGGTCGCCTATCAGGGCGTCGTCCTGCCCTACATGCTGACCGGCGAGATCGAGGTCGCCATCGTCTTCGGCCTCGCCACCATCGGCCCGGCCATCGTCGGCTCCATGGCCATCGGCGATGTCTATGTGACCGCGACCCTCCTCCTTGTGCTTGGGGCCACGCTCATCATCGGCAACATCATCGCCGACCTCCTCCTCGCCGTGCTTGATCCGCGCATCCGGGTGGGAGGCAACGCATGACCACGATCCACGACGGCGAAGAGGCCGATGCCCGGCTTTCCACAGTCTCGACCGCCTCGCAAAGCTACCGGGCGCTGGTCTGGCGGCGGTTCCGCAAGTCGGTGCCGGGGATGCTGGGGCTGGTGCTGGTCTCGCTTCTCTTCCTGATGTCGATCTTCGCCGAGTTCTTCGCCCCCCAGAACCCCAACGCCAACGGCGCCTCCTTCGCGCCGCCGGACCGGATCAGCTTCTTCACCAAGGATGGTTTCACCCCCTGGCCGGTGGTCTATGCCATCACCGAAAGCGACGAGCTGGACCCGATAACCTTCCAGCCGCTGATGGGGCCGGATCTCGACAATCCCCGCCCGCTGGCCTTCTTCGTGAAGGGGTGGAGCTACAACTTCCTCGGCCTGATCCCGATGGACCGGCATTTCATCGGCCTTGCCGACGGCACGCCGCTGCGGCTTCTCGGGACCGACAAGCTCGGCCGGGACATCCTGTCGCGCGGGATCATCGGCAGCCGGATCACGCTGATCATCGCGCTGACCTCGATCACGCTCATCACCATCGCCGGCACGCTTCTGGGCATCGTGTCGGGCTATATCGGCGGGCGGTTCGACCTGTGGTTCCAGCGTTTTGTCGAAATCGTCCTCGCCTTCCCGCAACTGCCGCTCTACCTGACGCTCACCACCCTGATCCCCGTGACTGCGCCATCCTCTCTGTTCATCACCTTCGTGATCCTGGTCATCGCCGGCCTCGGCTGGGCGCAGCTGTCGCGCGAGGTCCGGTCCAAGACCATGGCCATGGCGCGGGTGGACTATGTCCGCGCCGCCCAGGCGGTGGGGGCCTCGGACGCGCGCATCGTCACCCGCCACATCCTGCCCAACGTGATGAGCCATGTGATCGTCTCGATCACGCTCGGCATCCCGGCCATCGTCCTTCTGGAATCCTTCCTCGGCTACCTCGGCTTTGCTGTGAAGCCGCCGCTGATCTCCTGGGGGCTGATGCTCCAGGACGCCTCGACCTTCTCGGTCATCGGCTCCTATCCCTGGATCCTGTCGCCCGTGGGCTTCATCCTGCTGGCCGTCTTCGCCTTCAACGCGCTGGGCGACGGGCTGCGCGATGCCATCGACCCCTATTGAGGAGCGTGCCATGACCGACGACATCGTCATCGACGCCCGCAACATCGGGGTCAGCTTCAAGGTGGACGGCGGCATGATCGAGGCCGTCAGGGATGTCTCCTTCACCCTGCGCAGGGGCCAGACCATCGCGCTGGTGGGCGAGAGCGGCAGCGGCAAGTCGGTGACGGCCCGCGCCATCATGCGGCTTCTGTCGAAACGCGCCATCGTCAGCCCGCAGACCGAGATCCTCTATGCCGGGCGCAACATGGCGCGGCTCTCGCCGGCCGAGATGCGGGCGCTCCGCGGCAACCGGCTGTCGATGATCTTCCAGGAGCCGATGTCCTCGCTGAACCCGGTCTATACCATCGGCAGCCAGATCGCCGAGGTCCTGCGCATCCACAACCGGATGTCGAAGGCCGAAGCGAGGGATCGGGCGCTCGCGCTCCTGAAGGACGTGCAGATCCCCGACCCCGAGGCGCGTCTGAACCAGTATCCGCACCAGCTTTCGGGCGGCCAGCGCCAGCGCGTCATGATCGCGATGGCGCTGGCAAACAAGCCGGACGTGCTGATCGCCGATGAACCGACCACGGCGCTCGACGTCACGGTGCAGGCGGAGATCCTGAACCTCATCAGGGACCTGAAGGACCGCACCGGCCTCGCCGTCATCCTCATCACCCACGACCTGACCGTGGTCCGC
>JBKBVC010000083.1:0-7249 GCA_046289805.1 Tabrizicola sp. | reverse complement strand
ACGCCGATCAGAAGGGCGGCGGCAGAGGTGGTCATGGCAAGGGCAGGGCGGGAGGTCATATAGTGGAACATGCGACGTACTCCGTTCAGGGGGGCCGCTTGAGCGCGGTCCTCACTGGAACGTGGCGCTTGGGCGGTTCCTTGGAGCCGATCGAAATTTTCCATCGCAAGCGCCATCGCCCGCGCCTTGGCTTCCCCATCCGGGGCCGGGGACACCTTCAGCGCCGCGCGGAGGTCGTCGAGATCGTCCGTCATTTCGCGTCCTCCCTTGCCTTGGCCCGCAGGCGTTTCTTCACTTCGCTCATCCGCCAGGCGATGGTCCCCTCGCTGACGCCCAGCACCGACCCCGCCTCAGCCTGGGTCATCTCTTCCCCCAAGACCAGCGCCACCGTATCGCGCAATTCCGGACTTAGCTCAGACATCGCCTGCGCCAGCCAGTCGCGCGCCTCCGCTTCGGCGCTGATCTCGTCCTGCCGCGCGATCTCCCAGTCGCCCCAGCCTTGGCTGGCCTTGGCGCGGGTCGCCTGCCGTCGCCGCACGTCGTGGGCCGCGTTCACCACCACGCGGTAAAGCCAGGTGGTGAACTTCGCCTCGCCCCGCCAGTTCCGCAGCTTCGCCGGCAGGGCGGCGCAGATGTCCTGCGTCAGGTCCTCGGCCTGGTCCTTTGCCCCGGTCAGTCGCCAGGCCAACCCATGGATACGGTCATAGTGCCGCCCGACCAGCGTCGCAAAGGCCGCCCGGTCACCCTGGGCGGCATGGGTCGCAAGCATCTCGTCGGGCGTGTCCATCAGCATCACGATACCTGTGACGCGCCCCGGGTCGCAATCCTTGGGTCCCCCGAGACAAGGCCGGGCGCGGAAATCCTTACCCCGGATGAACAGACCCCCGGCCCGAGCGTCGCTCGGGTCGGGGGCGGGGTCATGGATCGGACCCTGGGTCACGATGGGTCAGTAGATCATGCCGTCATAGGCGCCATAGGCCTTCGCGGTGGTCGAAAGCGAGATCCCTTCGTCGCGGGCGTAGGCCGTGATCGCATTGTAGGTGCCCGGCCCGAACGCGCCGTCGATCCCGCCACGATAGTAGCCCCAGGCGCGCAGGTTGCGCTGGATCGCCTTGCGCTCGGTCAGCGAATAGCTCTGGAAGGCGCGGGCGGCAGGGGTCGAATAGATCGAGGTGCTGGCCGTGCGGCGCGGCTCGACATAGCTGTGGCGCGGCTCGACGAAGGTCGGCGCCGGAGCGACATAGACCGGGGCCGCCATCCGGGCGCGGCGGTTCTTGATGATCTCATCGACGATCACCGCGGTTGCGACACCGGCGACGAAGCCCTGTTCCCTGTCGCCCCAGGCAAGGGCCGGGGTGGCGGGAACGGCGGCGACGGAAAGCGCGGTCAGGCCGGCAAGCAGGGTGGTCTTTGCAGCGTTGAACGAGAGCAGCATGGCGTGTCCTTTCGTGAGTGACCCGAGGCAGCCGGGCCGATGCCATGGGTTATGGGCATCCGGCTCATGCTAGGCAAAATCAGTCCCGCGTTAGGCAAGAACGCGCGGCTGTTATCGGATAACATCCTTTTTTTCAAAGGGTTGGGCGATCCGGCAGCTCTCGCAGGGCAGCGGAAAGCCGGTCTAAACCTTCGTTGAGACGCGCCTCCGGCCCCCCGCCCGCCCCGATGCGCAGATGGTGGGGCAGTCCGTAGGCCGAACCGGGCAGCAGGAAGGTCCGGTAGGGGGGCCGCAACAGCGCGCGGGCCAGCGATTCGCCGTCCCACCCCTCCAGCCGGGCGAGGCCGATCAGACCGGCCTGCGGGCGATGCCAGGACAGCCGCGGCTCGTCCGCGACAAAGCGGTCCAGCAGGTCAAGGGTCGCCCGCCCCTCGGCCTGCGCCCGCTCCAGCGCCTCCGCCAGCCGGTCTGGCCGCAGCGCCACTTCGGCGATGTGCTCGCCGAGGATGTTCATGATTTCCGACCCGTTCTCGCGCAGGATCATCGCGTCGCGGATCACCTCTGGCGACTGGCAGATCAGCCAGCCAATGCGCAGCCCCTGCAATCCCAGCGCCTTCGACACCGATCCGGTGGTGATCCCGAAGCGGGTCATCCCGGCGATGGAGGGCGGGCGCGGTCCGGCCCACTCCAGCCCGGCATAGACCTCGTCCACCACCAGCCAGATCCCGTTCCGCTCGGCCAGCTCGGCGAGGGCGCGCAACTCGGCTTCCGGGATCAGCCGCCCGGTCGGGTTGTTCGGATTGGTCAGGAAGATCATCCGGGTCTTCGGCGTCACCGCCCGCGCCACCGACTCCGGGTCGAGCCACCAGCCGCGCGCTTCGTCCCGCGCCACCTCGACCAGCCGCGCACCGATGGCCCTGGCCATCACGCCCGCCTGCGGCCAGCCGGGCGCCTCGGTGACGATCTCGTCGCCGGCGGACAGAAGCTGGCGGAACAGAAGATAATTCGCCTCGGCCGCCCCCGCCGTGATGAGCACGGAGTCCGGCGGCAGCGTCAGCCCCGTCTGGTCCAGCACCCGCTGCCGCAGCGCGGGAAGGCCGAGGAAGCTTTTCCCGTTCCAGTCCAGCGACAGCTCGGGGTCGAGGTCGGGCAGGAAGTCCTTCAGCCGCGGCGAACGGGCCAGCGAAAAGCCGATGAAACACTCCGGCGGCTCGGCGGCTGTGGTCTCCAGAAGGTAATCGAACAGCTTGTGAATGGTGACCTTCATCCGCCCTCTCGCGCCCCCCGGACTTTTCGAAAAGTCCGGACCGGAGCTTTCAAAGGCTCCGTTGCGACTTCTTCGAAGAAATCGCGCTCCCTCACCGAACATCGCGTCCCTGGTTCAGGATGATGACATTGCCCGAGGACACATCCCCCGCGGGCGAGATCAGGAACCCGACCCAGGCCGCGATCTCCTCGGGCCGCATCGCGTGCCCATGCGGCATGGCGCTGATCGCGCGGGCCAGCACCTCCTCGGTCAGCACGTTGAACAAGGGTGTCTCGGTCATCGCCGGGGCAATCGAGTTCACCGCGATCCTGTCGCGTGCATAGCGCCGGGCCAAGTCCTTCGTCAGCGTGTCCATCGCCGCCTTAGAGGCCCGGTAATGCGGCGGGTCGAAGACATCGAAGTTGTAGGCGCCGTTCGACGAGATGTTCACGATCTTGCGCACCCCCGGTCGCCCGGCCATCGCCTTCACCGCCTGCTGGCAGCAATGGAAGGCGGACGAGAAGTTGATCGACATCTGCCGGTCAAGTTCATGCGCCGGGATCTCCGGGAAGTCCGACATGAAGCAGGTCCCGGCGTTGTTCACCAGCGCATCCACGCCGCCGAACTGCGCCATCAGCCGGTCGAAAAGGTCCGCGATCGCCTCCGCATCGGTCAGGTCCACCGCCTCGGCCACGAAGCCCTCGCGGTCTGCCGCCATCGCCAAGAGCGCCGCGCCGTCGATATCGACGCCGACCACCGTCAGCCCATCCGCCAAAAGCCGGTCTACGAAGGCCCGCCCCAACCCCCCGGCGGCCCCGGTCACGACAGCGATGCGATTGGACATGGTTCCCCCCGGACATGGAAAAGCCAGCCTAGGCCAAGGCCCGGGCCGGCTCAATCCGTGTCACGAGGCTCAGGGCGCTTTCGGAAGCTTGTCGAAATCCGCCGCCGAATGGCGCTCGGGCAGCTTCTCCCAGTCCTCGCCCCAGGAGCGGTTGACCTTCCGCCCCCGCACCACCGCAGGCCGCGCGTCGATGCGCTTGGCCCAGGCCATGACGTGCTTGTAGCTTTCCACGTCCAGGAACTCGGCCGCGTTGTAGGCCCGGCCCAGCACCAGGTTGCCATACCAGGCCCAGATCGCGATGTCGGCCAGCGAGTACTCCCCGGCCATCCATTCGTTCGCCGCCAGATGCCGGTCCAGCACGTCAAGCTGCCGCTTCGTCTCCATCGCATAGCGGTTGATCGCATATTCGATCTTCACCGGCGCATAGGCGTAGAAATGCCCGAAGCCGCCGCCGACGAAGGGCGCCGAGCCCATCTGCCAGAAGAGCCAGCTGAACATCTCGGTCCGCCGCGACGGGTCCTTCGGGATGAAGGCGCCGCCGAATTTCTCGGCGAGGTAGAGCATGATCGAGGCGCTTTCGAACACCCGCTGCGGCGGGTTGACGGAGTGGTCCATCAGCGCCGGGATCTTCGAGTTCGGGTTTACCGCGACGAAGCCCGACCCGAACTGGTCGCCCTTGCCGATGTCGATCAGCCAGGCGTCGTATTCGGCATCGTGGCCGGCTTCCAGAAGCTCCTCCAGAAGGATCGTGACCTTGATCCCGTTCGGCGTCGCAAGCGAATAGAGCTGCAAGGGGTGCTTGCCCACCGGCAGCTCCTTGTCATGGGTGGCGCCCGCGATGGGGCGATTGATGTTGGCGAAGGCGCCGCCCGAAGGCTGCTCCCATTTCCAGACCTTGGGCGGGGTATAGTCGTTCGGCATCGGAAATCCCTCGGATTGCGGATCGGCAAGCAAGCTAGTGCGTCGGCCCGACCTGCACCAGAGGTCCGAAACGGCGGGAGAACCCTGCCGGAATGCACAGCCGGAATGGCAAGGGGCGGCCGCTGCGGACCGCCCCTTTCGCCCTGTCCGTCCCGTCAGATCGACAGGCAGACGTATTTCAGCTCCATGTAGTCATCCAGCCCGTAACGCGAGCCCTCGCGACCCAGGCCCGACTGCTTGACCCCGCCGAAGGGCGCCATCTCGTTCGAGATGAGGCCGGTGTTGACCCCCACCATCCCGTATTCCAGCGCCTCCTGCACCCGTGTGATGCGGCCGATGTCGCGGGCGTAGAAGTAGGAAGCCAGGCCGAAGATCGTGTTGTTGGCCATTGCGATGACTTCTTCCTCGGTCTCGAACCGGAAGAGGGGGGCGAGCGGCCCGAAGGTCTCTTCCTGCGCGACCTTCATGTCGGGCTTGACACCGGTCACGACGGTGGGCTCGAAGAAGGTGCCTCCAAGCTCATGCCGCTTGCCCCCGGTGACGACCTTGCCGCCGCCGGCGAGCACGTCCTGGATATGCTCTTCGACCTTCTCGACCGCGGCCTCGTTGATCAGGGGGCCGGTGGTGACGCCGGGCTTCAGACCATCGCCGATCGACAGCTTCTTCACCGCGGCCGCCAGCTTTTCGGCGAAGGCGTCATAGACCCCGGCCTGCACGTAGATCCGGTTCGCGCAGACGCAGGTCTGGCCGTTGTTGCGGAACTTCGAGATCATCGCGCCTTCCACCGCCGCGTCGAGGTCTGCGTCGTCGAAGACGATGAAGGGGGCGTTGCCGCCGAGCTCCATGCTGCACTTCAGCACCTGCTGCGCCGCCTGCCGCAGCAGGATCCGCCCGACCTCGGTGGATCCGGTGAAGGTCAGCTTGCGGATCAGCGGGTTCTCGCAGAACTCCTTGCCGATGTCCGAGGAATGGGTCGAGGTGATGACCGAGAACAGCCCCGCCGGCACACCGGCCCGTTCTGCCAGCACCGCCAGCGCCAGGGCCGACAGCGGGGTCTCGGCCGCCGGGCGCGCGACGAAGCCGCAGCCGGCTGCCAGCGCCGGGGCGACCTTGCGCGCGATCATTGCGTTGGGAAAGTTCCAGGGCGTGATCGAGGCGGCGACGCCGATCGGCTGTTTCAGGACATGGATGCGCTTGTCGCGCTGGTGGCCGGGGATGATTTCGCCATAGGCGCGCTTGGCTTCCTCGCCGTAGAACTCGATATAGCTGGCGCCATAGGCGATTTCGCCCTTGGCCTCGGCCAGGGGCTTGCCCATCTCGGCGGTCAGGATGGTCGCCAGGTCGTCCTGATTGGCCATGCAGAGGTCGAACCAGCGGCGCAGCACCTGGGCGCGTTCCTTGGCGGTGCGACCAGCCCATTCGCGGTGCGCCGCATGCGCCGCCTTGATGGCGCGGGCGGTCTCGGCACGGCCCAGGTTCGGCAGTTCGCAGATCACGTCGCCGCGCGCGGGGTTGGTGACGGGAAAGGTGGTGCCGTCATCGGCGGCGATCCATTCTCCGGCAACATAGGATTTCGTCGCCAGAAGCGAGGGATCTTTCAGAAGCGATGCGAGATCGGTCACGGAATCGAGCATGGGTGGGCCCTCCTTATGCTTGGGCCGACTGGTGCCACGCGCGCCGCGCCATGTCCAGTTCCGAGCCAGGCGTCAGGCCAGTGTTTGATCAAATCAGGCAAAGGCTGGACCGAGAGAGCGGGCAGGACTCTTCGAAAAGTCCTGCAAGTTCCTTCGCAGGAATATGTGCCTGACGCGGCGGCTCGCCTCATCCGTTGGCGTGCATCCGTTCGATATATGCGCGCATTTCCTCGGCCTCGTGGCGGGCGTCGCGCAGGCCCTCCATCGCGGCCTTCAGTTCGGCTTCGGTCTGGCTAAGCTGGTTGGCAAGTTCCGCCTCGCGCTGTTCCATGTAGGCCAGCGCCTGGTCGCGCAGTTCCTCGGCCTCGTGCAGCGATTGCGCCAGCTTGTCCAGCTCGGCCATGTCGCCGCCCTGAACCCGGGTGAAACGGTGCAAGAGCCAATGAGCGAACCAGCCCATTGCGAAGGCGACGAGCAGGATGATGGCGGTGGCGACGACGAATTCGGTGCGGTTCATGGGGTGTCCTGGGCCTTCAGGCCGTCGGGTCGGGGCTTCGGAGCCATGGTCTTTTCGGTCGGCGCGACCGACGGGCTGGTGTCGTTCGAGAAATCGGGTCCGGTCGCGTCGGCGGGATCGGCCCCGGTGCCCACAGGGGCGGCGGGTGCGGGGGCCTCGCTCGCGGCCGCCCCGTTGTCCGGTGCGCCCTTAAGCAAGAACTCGATCCGGCGGTTCGCCTCGCGCCCTTCCTCGGTGCCGTTGTCCGCGATCGGCTGCGCCTCGCCGTAGCCGACCGCCGTCATGCCCGAGACATCGACCCGCCGGCCCTGCAAGGCCAGGAGCACCGCTTCGGCCCGGGCCTGGCTCAGCGCCCTGTTGCCGCCTTCCGAGCCCTGGCTGTCGGTATGGCCGGCGATCTCCATCTGCATCGCCGGGCAGTTGGCGAGGATCTTCGCCAGTTCGTCCAGAACCGGGCGTGCCGAGGTGGCGATCTCCGCCGAACCGGGCGTGAAGGTGATCTTGGTCCGGGCGATGACCGCGTTCACGTCCGCCGCGCATTCCTCGGGCGTCGGCAGCGCGGCCAGCGGGTCCAGCGCCTCGTCATAACGCACGTTGACCCGGAAGGTCTGGCCCTGGCCCAGCGCCTCGGACAGGATCTGGGTGATCCGCC
>JBKBVC010000082.1:430-7270 GCA_046289805.1 Tabrizicola sp. | reverse complement strand
TGCCATCAAGTCGATGGCCGCCTATTCCCTGCGCAAGTTCCGCGGCAACGCGAACCTGAAGAAGGACAAGTACAACGCCGACTACTGGTCCTTGCAGGACCGCAACGAGGTCGAGGACACGCGCATCTTCCGTCACCGCGCCCGCCGGGAGGAGATCATGGCCGCGCTCCTTTCCGACCCCGCGGTGCGCCGCCTGCACGACGCCGCCCACGACCGGGCCGAGGCGCGACTGGCCGACTACCGCCGGTCGCCCGATTACCTCGCCTATGTCGCCAATCTGGAAGCCGCCTCGAACGTGCCGATCAGCCAGGTCGTGGCCAAGCCGCCGAAACCGCGCGACCCTGAGGCGGTGAAGGCGGTCCAGACGAAACTGGAACAGCGCCGCAACGCCCAGCCGAAAGAGGTCCGCCGCACGCCGCCGCCGCCAGGCTGGGGCTCGCCCTTCGCCTCGCCCTATGTCTCGGGATCGGCCGACCTGTCGCAGGACATTCCGCTGGAACTCGTGGAAAATCAGGGCCTGAAGATTCCGCTCGACCCCCGCGTCTTCACCGCCGCCGCGCTTGAGGTGATCAAGTCCGGCAAGTTCGACAGGCGCCATGCCCGCAACATCGCGGGATTCATGAACGGCTGTTCCAGTCTCCTCGACCTGGACGCCGGCATCGGCTTCGTCGCGCTGCGCGCCCGTGCCGCCCTGCCCGACCTGCGCGTCACGATCCACGAAGAACGTCCCTCGCTGCTCCTCCTGTCGCGCCGCATCGCCGCACTCAACTTCCCCGACACCGCGGGCCTTGCCTGGTCGCAGGCCACGCTGAACCCCGACGGCATCTGGTCGGGCCTCCATCGCCTTCTGGCCGAGACCCGGCCCGAAGTCCTGCGCCTGTCGGGTCCGCTCCTGCCGCCCGAGGCGCTGCCCGAGCCCGCCCTCGCAAGCCTGCGTCGCATCCTCATCCCCTTCCTCGACCCATCCGAGGTCACGGCCGCCCGCGCAAAACTGACCCCCGCCCTCGCCGCCCTGGGATTTGCCGAGGACGAAACCGGCGAACCCAACGGCACGCTGTTCCTGCGCCGCGACTGAGCCTCGGCCCCTGCTCTTGCCCCTTTCCCGAATACTCCCGCCGAAGGCGTCCGACCCCAGCCACCGGGCGAAAGGCTCACCCCTTGCGCCCGCCGCCGAATTCCGTAAGGTCGGCCTTACCTCGGGGTGCCCGGCAACGGGCTGAGATGCGCAAGCGAACCCGTCGAACCTGAACCGGATCATACCGGCGGAGGGAAGGTGCATGGACTTCTCCATCCCCGACCATTCCGTCGCACCATGGAGAAGAGGATGAAAAGACATCTCCTTGCTGCGGGCCTTCTGACCATCGCCAATGCCGCGCTGGCCGAAACGCCTGTCCTGACCGTCCTGACCTACGACAGCTTCACCTCGGAATGGGGCCCCGGACCCGCGATCGAGAAGGCCTTCGAGGCGACCTGCGCCTGCGACCTGCGCTTCGTCCCCGCCGGGGATGGCGCGGCGCTGCTGGCGCGCGTCCAGCTGGAAGGCGCTGCCTCCGAGGCGGATGTCGTCCTCGGCCTCGACACCAGCCTGACCGCCGCCGCCGCCGCGACCGGGCTCTTCGCCCCGCACGGCCAGACGGCGAAACTCGACCTTCCGGTGGAGTTTGCCGATCCCCTGTTCCTGCCCTACGACTGGGGCTGGTTCGCCTTTGTCCACGACCGGACCCGCCTGCCCGAGCCGCCGAAGACCTTCGATGCGCTGGCTGCCTCGGATCTGAAGATCGTGATCCAGGATCCCCGCTCCTCGACCCCCGGACTCGGGCTTCTGCTCTGGGTCAAGGCGGCCTATGGCGACCGCGCCGCGGAAATCTGGCAGGGCCTGGCCGACAATGTCGTCACCGTCACCCCCGGCTGGTCCGAGGCCTATGGCCTGTTCCTGGAAGGCGAGGCCGACATGGTCCTGTCCTACACCACCTCGCCTGCCTATCACCTGATCGCGGAGAAGGACGACAGCAAGGCTGCCGCGTTGTTCGACGAAGGCCATTACCTCCAGATAGAGGTCGCCGGCAAACTGGCCGCGACCGACCAGCCGGAGCTTGCGGACAGCTTCCTTGCCTTCATGCTGACCGAGGCCTTCCAGGCGGCCATTCCCCAGACCAACTGGATGTATCCCGCCGTCACCCCCGCCGCCGGACTGCCCGAGGGCTTCGACGCCTTCCGCCCGGCAAGGTCGCTCCTGATGACGCCGGAAGAGGCCCGGTCCGCCCGCGACCCGGCGCTGGCCGAATGGCGCGCGGCACTGGCGAAATGATCCGAGGAACGCCCCCGATCACCCCGCGCCGCCCCTCCCCCTCTTGGGGAGGGGATCGGGGTGGGGGTGGGGGGCCAGCCGGATGACGCGGGGTTTTGCGCCCCTGCAGGACCTGTCCGCGCGCCTTGTGGCAGGCCTTCTCCTGGCGCTGGTCATCGCGCCCCTGCTGGCCGTGGGCTGGCGCGGGGCTGGGATCTCGCTAGGCCCGGCCGACTGGGCGGCGGTGCGCTTTTCCGCGACCCAGGCGGCGCTGTCGGCGATCCTTTCCACGCTGTTTGCCGTGCCTGTCGCCCGCGCGCTTGCCCGGCGCCAGTTTCCCGGCCGTGGCGCGCTGATCACCCTGATGGGCGCTCCCTTCCTTCTGCCGGCAGTGGTCGCGGTCCTTGGGCTTCTGGCCGTCTTCGGACGTGGCGGTCTGCTCAATCAGGCGATGATCGGCCTCGGCCTGCCGCCCGTCTCGATCTACGGATTGCATGGGGTCGTCCTCGCCCATGTCTTCCTGAACCTGCCGCTGGCCACCCGGATGATCCTGCAAGGCTGGCTGTCGATCCCGGCCGAGCGCATCCGGCTTGCACAATCCCTCGGCTTCTCCCCGCGCGAGACCTTCCGACACATCGAGGCTCCGATGCTGCGCGAAGTGCTGCCAGGGGTGGCGCTGGTGATCCTGGTGATCTGCCTGACCAGCTTTGCAGTGGTCCTGACCCTGGGCGGAGGCCCCTCGGCCACCACGATCGAGCTGGCGATCTACCAGGCGGTGCGCTTCGAGTTCGACCTGGCCCGCGCGGCGGGGCTGGCGGGGGTGCAACTGATACTGGGGGCGATGGCGGCGCTGGCCGCTTGGGGGCTGACCAGGCCTGCGGGTTTTGGCGCGGGGCTCGACCGTCCGCTGCGGCTGGACGCCCCGCCGGGCTGGCGGCGCGTGCTGGATGGGCTGGCGCTGGTCCTGACGGGGCTGTTCCTGGCGCTGCCGCTGCTCGCGGTCCTGATGCGGGGACTGCCGGGGCTCGTGGAGCTGCCCGCCTCGGTCCTGCCCGCAGCGGCGCGGTCGGTCGGCGTGGCGCTGATCTCGGCGGTGCTGGCCACAGCAGCGGCGCTGGCGCTGGCCCTGTCGGTCGCCCGGCGGCCGGGCCTCTGGGTGGAAACGGCAGCGACGCTGCCGCTGGCGACCTCGGGCCTCGTGCTCGGTACCGGCCTCTTCCTTCTGATCCGGCCCTTTGCCCCGCCGATGACGCTGGCGCTGCCGGTCACCGTGCTGGTCAACCTCGCCCTGTCGCTGCCCTATCTCTACCGCATTCTCCTGCCCGAGGCGCGGGCGCTGCATCAGGATTACGGCCGGCTGGCCGACAGTCTCGACGTGCGCGGCTGGCCCCGTCTGCGCTGGCTGGTCCTGCCGCGGCTCGCCCGGCCCCTGGGCTTTGGCGCCGGCATCGCCGCCGCGCTGTCGATGGGCGATCTTGGCGTCATCGCACTCTTCGCCGGTGAGCGGCAGGCCACCCTGCCCCTTGTCGTCAGCCAGCTGACCGGCGCCTACCGGATGGAGGCCGCCGCCGCCGCTGCGCTGATCCTTGTCGCCCTGTCCTTCGCCCTGTTCTGGGCTTTCGACGCCGGAGGTCGCCGTGCTTCAGCTTGACCGCCTGACCTTCAGTCAGCCCGGTTTCCGCCTGACCGCCGACTGGCATGCCGAGCCCGGCAGCCTGATCGCGATCATGGGGCCATCCGGGGCAGGGAAATCCACACTCCTGTCGATGATCGCCGGGTTCCTGCCCCCGACCTCGGGCCGTGTGCTGTGGCAGGGCGCGGACCTGGCGCCCATCCCGCCTGGAAAACGCCCGATGACGATCCTGTTTCAGGACCAGAACCTGTTCCCGCATCTGACCGTGGCGCAGAACATCGGCCTTGGCCTCAAGCCCGACCTGCGTCTGACGGCGGCGGAGCGCGCGCAGGTCGAAGCGGCGCTGATGCGCGTCGGTCTTGTCGGCCTCGGTGCGCGGCGACCGGCCCAGCTTTCCGGCGGGCAGGCCAGCCGCGCGGCGCTGGCTCGTGCCCTGTTGCGGGCGCGGCCGATCCTGATGCTGGACGAACCCTTCGCAGCGCTGGGACCGGCCCTGCGGGCCGAAATGCTTGCCCTGGTCCGCCAGGTGGCGCGGGACACCGGGGCCCTGGTCCTCATGGTCACGCACGACCCGGAGGACGCAAGGGCGCTGGGCGGAAAGCTGGCTTTCGTCGCCGATGGCGTGGTCCATCCGCCGATGGAGACCGGAAAGTTGCTGAACACCCCGCCGCCAGAAGTGCTGAACTACCTTGGGCGAAAATGAAAAACCCCGCCGGAGGCGGGGTTTTCCCAGGGATCCCGTCCCGGATCAGGCGTGCTGCTTCTTGCCCTTGACCCCGGCCCAGAGGCGCTTGTTGGTCAGGTACAGAAGCGTGGACAGCAGCACGAGGAACAGCACGCTGACAAAGCCCGCTTTCTTGCGGTCCATCAGCTTCGGCTCAGCCGCCCAGTACAGGAACGAGGCCACGTCCATCGACATCTGGTCCACCGTGGCCGGAGTGCCGTCGGCATAGGTCACGGCATCGTCCGACAGCGGAGGCGGCATGGCGATCCAGCCGGTCGGGAATGCGGTATTCTCGTAGAAGGTGGTGCCGAACTCCTCCTTCTCCTCGCCGGTATAGCCGACCAGGATTGCGTGGATGTACTCCGGTCCGCCCATGCCGCGGAACAACTGGTTGAGGCCGGTGCCATAGGGGCCGTGGAAGCCAGCGCGGGCCTTGGCCATCAGCGACAGGTCGGGTGCGCCCGCCCCGGTGTTGGCCGGGAAGTTGTCGCTCGGGACCGCCTCGCGGTCCTCGCCGGTTTCCTTGTCGGTCACCGTGAACTGCTTGGCATAGGCGCGGACCTGGTCCTCGGGAAGGCCGGGGCCGCCCTCGTCCGAAAGGGTGCGGATCGGGACATATTTCAGCCCGTGGCAGGCCGCGCAGACCTCGGTAAAGACCTGAAGCCCGCGTTGCAGCTGGAACTGGTCGAACTTGCCGAACGGGCCTTCATGGGCAAAGGCCACATCCTCGACATGCCCACCCTCTCCGGCGGCAAGAGCGCCGCCGGCAGTCAGGGTCAGGGCCGAAGCGGCGATGAGTGCGATGTTGCGGAACATGTCTCTGTTTCCTCTCACTCGGCCGGCGTGGCCTTGGGGCCGTAGTGGGCGTTGAAGTCTTCCTCGATTGTCGCGGGCTGGGCCAGCGGCTTCTCGATCACGCCCAGAAGCGGCAGGATCACCAGGAAGTAGGCGAACCAGTAGGCCGCAGCGATCAGCGAGATCGTGGCATAGGGCTCTTCCGCCGGCATGGCGCCGCACCACATCAGGACGATGAAGTCGATCACCAGCAGCGCGAACCACCACTTGAACATCGGGCGATAGCGGCCCGAGCGGACAGAGGAGGTGTCGAGCCAGGGCGCCAGCGCCATGACCGCGATCGCGCCGAACATCGCCAGCACGCCGAAGAACTTGGCGTCGATGATGCCGAAGCTCAGCCATTCGGCCGCGATCACCACCCAGACATCGCCGGTGAAGGCGCGCAGGATGGCGTAGAACGGCAGGAAGTACCATTCCGGCACGATATGCGCGGGCGTCGCCAGGGGATTCGCCTCGATGTAGTTGTCGGGGTGGCCGAGGTAGTTCGGCATGAAGCCGACGATGGCGAAGAACACCGTCAGGATCACCGCCAGGGCGAAGAGATCCTTGATGACGTAGTAGGGCCAGAACGGCACGGTGTCGCGTTCCGCCTCTTCCTTCGAGCCACGGCGAACCTCGATACCCGTGGGGTTGTTGTTGCCGGTGGTGTGGAAGGCCCAGATATGGACCGCGACCAGCGCCGCGATCACGAAGGGCAGGAGGTAGTGCAGCGAGAAGAAGCGGTTCAGCGTGGCGTTGTCCACCGCCGGCCCGCCGAGGAGCCAGGTCTGCAGGGCCTCGCCCACACCGGGGATGGCGCCGAAAAGGCCGGTGATGACGGTGGCGCCCCAGAAGGACATCTGGCCCCAAGGCAGCACATAGCCCATGAAGGCGGTGCCCATCATCAGCAGGTAGATGATCATGCCGACGATCCAGGTCACCTCGCGCGGAGCCTTGTAGCTGCCGTAGTAGAGGCCGCGGAAGATGTGCAGGTAGACGGCGAAGAAGAACAGCGAGGCGCCGTTTGCGTGCAGGTAGCGCAGGAAGTAGCCGCCGTTCACGTTGCGCATGATGTGCTCGACCGAGGCGAAGGCCTTGTCCACATGCGGGGTATAGTGCATCGCCAGGATGATCCCGGTGACGATCTGCAGCGCCAGGCAGAAGGTCAGGACGATGCCCCAGATCCACATCCAGTTCAGGTTCTTGGGCGTGGGGATCATGATGGTGTCATACATGAGCCCGACGATGGGCAGGCGCTTGTGCAGCCAGCGCTCACCGGCGGTCTTGGGCTCGTAATGGTCGTGCGGAATTCCGGCCATGTTTCTGATCCTTACCCAAGCTTGATCGTGGTTTCGTCGAAGA
>JBKBVC010000082.1:0-420 GCA_046289805.1 Tabrizicola sp. | reverse complement strand
CGGGACGGCCAGGTTGCGCGGCGCGGGCCCTTTGCGGATGCGTCCGGCGGTATCATAGTGCGAGCCGTGGCAGGGGCAGAACCAGCCCCCGAATTCACCCGCGCCGTCGCCGAGCGGCACGCAGCCGAGGTGCGTGCAGACGCCCATCATCACCAGCCATTCGCCGGCCTCGTCCAGCGTGCGGTTCTGGTCTGCGGCATCGGTGCCCGGCTTGTTGGCATTCTCGGAGTTCTGGTCGACGAGGTCGGTCAGCGCGGTGGCGCGGGCGGCCTCGATCTCCTCGGGGCTGCGGCGGCGAATGAACACCGGCTTGCCGAGCCATTTCACCGTCAGCTGCGTGCCGACCTCGACGGAGGACACATCGACCAGGATCGAGGCAAGCGCCCGGGTATCGGCCGACGGGTTCATCTGGTTGATGAG
>JBKBVC010000458.1:0-1598 GCA_046289805.1 Tabrizicola sp. | reverse complement strand
AAGCCGTTCCGCGCTCCCCAGAACCTCTTCTGGCGTGGGCCCGTCCCCCGTGAACCGCACTGTCATCTAGTTCCGACACCCCTCATGCTGCCCCCGCACGAGAGAAATGGAAAAGCGGCCGACGGGGAGGCACCCCGGGCCGCTTCGACACTTCTTCCAGCATGGCACGATCCTTACATCAGACCGCGCGCCCAGTCAAGAAAAAACGACTTTGAATCAAAGGCTTGGCGCCCGCCAGGTTTGCGGTTCGTTAACCGTCACTCGCCCTGGATACCGCCTTCCTCCGTCACGCCCTGCGATGCCTCGATCTTGCGCCAGGCGGCCACGTTCCGGTTGTGCTCTTCCAGCGTAGCGGCGAAGGCATGCCCCCCCGAGCCGTCGGCCACGAAGAACAGATAGTCGGTGTCGTCCGGGTTCAGCGCGGCCTTGATCGACTCGGCGCCCGGGTTGGCAATCGGGGTCGGCGGCAAGCCGTCGATGACATAGGTGTTGTAGGGCGTCTCGCGCCGCAGCTCGCTCTGCCGCAGACCCCGGCCCAGCACGCCCTCGCCCTTGGTGATGCCGTAGATCACCGTGGGGTCGGTCTGCAACCGCATCCCCTGCCGCAGGCGATTGACAAAGACACTGGCCACCCGGCCTCGCTCTTCCGGGATGCCGGTTTCCTTCTCAATGATCGAGGCCATGATCAGTGCCTCATCGGGCGTGTCATAGGGCAGGTCCGGGGCCCGCTTTTCCCAGGCTTCCGCCAGGATCGCTTCCTGCTTTGCGGTCATGCTGGCGATCAGCGCCGAGCGTTGGGTGCCCCGCTCGACCTCGTATCCGCCCGGGGCGAGGCTGCCTTCCGGGGGAACGGTCTCCAGCGCGCCTTGCAGGAAATCCGCCTTCTTCAGCGCGTCCACGATCTGCCAGCTTGTCACGCCCTCGGCCACGGTAATGCGGAAGATCAGCGCCGGGTCGTCCGCGACCTCCAGATACTCGGGCGGCAAGGGCGTGGCTCCGGCATCGAACCGGACCACCTCGGAATAGGCGTTGGTCGCCAGGTCCAGCTCGCTCAGGACTACATCTGCCTTCGATATCCCGATCCGGAAGTTCAGATCGCGGCCGCAGGTCGATCGGCCGCTTGCGGTGATCGCCTCCAGTACCTGCGCCATGCTCGCGCCCGCCGGGACCGTATAGCTGCCGAACTTCAGGTCATCCGACTTGTCGGCATATTCGGCGCCGATCCGGAAGATCCGCGCATCGGTAATTGCCCCGCGCTGCTCCAGCGTCCTGCTGACCGAGGAAAGCGAGGCGCCACGCTCCACCTCAAGGCAGATCGGCTGTTGCAGCGGTCCGGCTGCGAAGAACTCGTTGCGGCCCCAGGCGACCAGGGCGGCCACCGCGATCAGGATCACGATGAAAAGCGTCAGCGCGTTCGATGCGATGGACCGCCACATCCCTAGCGCACCTTGCCCAGGATCAGGCTCGCGTTCGTCCCGCCGAAACCGAAACTGTTCGAGAGGGCGACATCGATCTTCCGCTTGACCGCCTTGTGGGGCGCGAGGTCCAGCTTCGGCTGGACGGCGGGGTTGTCGAGGTTGATCGTCGGCGGCGCGACC
>JBKBVC010000081.1:0-7289 GCA_046289805.1 Tabrizicola sp. | reverse complement strand
GAACACATACCCCAACTCCTCTGCCGCTTTCAGGATCGCATCCCGCGTCGCCTCGCTGACGGATGTGTCCCGCTTGAAGGCCCGACTGACCGTCATGGGCGAGACCCCGGCGATCCGGGCGACATCAGCCATGGTCGGGGTCTTGCGGGCTTGCGTCATGTCGGCGCGAAGGTGTGGGCCGAGGTGACGTGGTGGTGGATGCGGCCCGTGAAATGCCGCGCCAGCACTGCTTCCGTCGCCGCGCGCCCCTCCTTGCGGATCGGATGGGCCAGGAAGGCCTCGACCGTCGCCCTGTCCGGCCAGTCGATGGCCAGGATCAGGGGGTATTCCGGCGCCCCCTCGTCGCGGCCCTCCGTGAACGTCACATGGATCGCCAGGGCCCCCGGAAACCGCCGCCAGACCGGCAGGATTTCCGCAAGGACATCGCGGCGGAAGGCTTCCTCGTGCCCTTCGTGCAGGGTGCCCTCGAACAGAGCATAGCGAGTAATCATGCCAGGTCCTTCCGTGGTCCCTTGAAGAACTCCATCAGCGCCGCCTGATCCTCGCCGCCCAGCCCCGCGGCGGTCAGCATCCGGTGGATCTCGGCGCAAAGGGCGGTCAGCGGCATCGCCGTTCCGGTCGCTCGCGCGAGGTCTGCCGCGCCGTTGAGGTCCTTCACCATGTTGTCGATCCGCCCCGTCCGCCGGTAATCCCGCGCGGCCATGCGGGGCATGTATTCCTGCAGGATCGCCGAATCCGCCCGACCACCGGCCAAGGCCTTCGGGATCATCGCCGCATCGACCCCCGCCGCCTCGGCCAGTGCCGTCGCCTCGGCCACCGCGAGGAACCCGAGTCCGCACAAGACCTGGTTGATCAGCTTGGTCGTCTGCCCCGCCCCCGGTCCGCCCATCCGCGTCTGGTTCGACGCGACACCACGCAGAACCTCCTGAGCCTCCGCCACGTCCGCCGGCGCACCGCCTTGCATCAGCGTCAACTCTCCCGTCGCGGCCTTCGGGATGCCGCCGGACAAGGGGCTGTCCACCCAGCGCAACCCCTTCTCCGCCGCCTCGGCCGCCAGGGCCTTCGTCGCTTCCGGGTCGATCGAGGACATGTCGATCACCAGCGTCCCCGGCGCCGCGCCCTCGGCAACGCCCCCTGGTCCGAAGACTGCCGCCCGCACGATCCGTGCCGCGTTCAGCGACAGGATCACCGCCTGCGCGCCCTGCGCCGCCTCGGCCGCCGAAGCCGCCGCCATCGCGCCCAGGTCGGTCAGCGCGGCCACCTTCACCGGGTCCAGGTCGAACACCCGCAGCGCCGTGCCGGTCCGCACCAGACGGGCGCCAATGGCACCCCCCATCGCTCCGGCTCCGATCAGGGCGAGGGTCATGGCCCGGCTCCCTTCACCTGCGCGGCGATCCGGTCCACGATCGCCGAAAGGGGCTGGTCGATATCCACCGTCAGCGCCTCGTCCGGGCCCGGCGGTTCCAACGCCGCGAACTGGCTGTCCAGAAGCGAGGTCGGCATGTAATGCCCCGTCCGCGCCGCCATCCGCGCGGCGATCACCTCGCGGCTGCCCGCCAGATGCACGAACCGCACCGGCCCCCCGGCGCCCGCCCGGATCCGGTCGCGGTAGGCCCGCTTAAGCGCCGAACAGCCGACGATGACCGGCGCCTCCGCCTCCAGCACCCCCGCCACCCGGTCCAGCCAGGGCCAGCGGTCCTCATCCGTCAGCGGGATTCCCGCCCGCATCTTCTCGACCGCCTCGGGGGCGTGCAGGTCGTCGCCGTCGCGGTAGGGGATGCCCAAGCGCACCGCCAGGCGCTCGCCCACCGAGGACTTGCCGCAGCCCGCCACGCCCATCAGGATGATCCGCTCTGTCATAGCGAGGCCGTGATCCCCCCGTCCACATACAGGACGTGGCCGTTGACGAAACTCGCCGCGTCCGAAGCAAGGAAGATGCAGGCCCCCTGCAACTCCTCGACGCGGCCCCAGCGCCCCGCGGGGGTGCGCTTCTCCAGCCAGGCGCTGAACGCCGGGTCCGCCACCAGCGCCGCGTTCAACGGCGTGTCGAAATAGCCCGGCGCGATGGCGTTGCAGTTCAGCCCGTGCTTCGCCCAGTCCGTCGCCATGCCCTTCGTCAGATTGCCCACCGCGCCCTTGGTCGCGGTGTAGGGTGCGATGCCCGGCCGGGCCAGAGCGGTCTGGACGCTGGCGATGTTGATGATCTTCCCCCGCCCCCGCGCGATCATGTGCCGCGCGACCGCCTGACCCACATGAAAGACGCTGGAGATGTTGGTCTGCAACAGGCGCTCGAACGCTTCCGCCGGAAACTCCTCCAGGGGCGCGCGATGCTGCATCCCGGCGTTGTTCACCAGGATGTCGATCGGCTTGCCTTCCGCCTCGAACCCGTCCACCGCCCGGCGCACCGTATCGTGGTCGGTCGCGTCGAAGGCCAGCACCTCCGCCCCCGCGATCCGCGCCGCCGCCGCCGCCAGCTTTCCCGCATCGCGCCCGTTCAGCACCACCCGGGCGCCGGCCGCGGCCAGCCCCTCGGCCAGAGCAAAGCCTATTCCCTGCGAGGAACCGGTGATCAGCGCCCGCCTCCCGGTCAGATCGAACAGCCGATGTCCCACCTCACTCCTCCGCGAACTTCGCTCTCGACAAGCCTTCGTCGCTCCGTTTATGTTATCGATAACATAACCTGTCAAGCGCCACGCTTCCCACGTCGAGAGAGCCCATGCCAAAACCGGACCTCCTTCAGGTCGGCCCCTATCCCGAATGGGACCAGATGGCCCTGGATGCCGCCTTCACCGTGCACCGCTTGTGGGAGGCCGAGGACAAGGCCGCCTTCCTCGCCGCGGTCGGGCCGAAGGTGCGCGCCATCGCCACGCGCGGCGACCTTGGCGCGTCCGAGATGATGATCGCCGCCTGCCCGAAGCTGGAGATGATCTCGGTCTTTGGCGTCGGCTACGACGGGGTGCACCTGCCCTCCTGCCGGGCGCGCGGGATCCGGGTCTCGAACACGCCCGATGTCCTCACCGAAGACGTGGCCGACCTTGCCATGGCGATGCTCCTGGCGCTGGTGCGGCGGGTCGGGCCGGCCGAGGCCTGGGTGCGTTCGGGCGACTGGGCGGCCAGGGGGATGTTTCCGCTGACACGCAAGGTCTCGGGCAGCCGGGCCGGGATCCTCGGCCTTGGCCGGATCGGCGCGGCGATCGCCCGGCGCTGCCAGGGCTTCGGCATGCAGATCGCCTATTCCGCCCGCGCCCCCAAGCCGGGGGCGGAAGGTTGGGACTATATCCCCGACCCGGTCGCGCTCGCCGAAAGCTCTGACCACCTGTTCGTGGCGCTGGCCGCCACGCCCGAGACGCGCCATATCGTCAACGCCAGGGTCCTTCAGGCCCTTGGCCCCGACGGCACCGTCATCAACATCAGCCGCGCGGCGAACCTGGACGAAACGGCCCTTCTCGACGCGCTGGAAACCGGGGCCATCGCCGGCGCCGCGCTGGACGTGTTCGAGGGCGAGCCGAACCTCAACCCGCGCTTCCTGACCGCGCCCAACGTCCTGCTGCAACCCCACCACGGCTCGGGCACAGTCGAGACGCGCAAGGCCATGGGCCAGCTCATGCGCGACAACCTGACCGCGCATTTCGCGGGCCAACCCCTCATCACGCCGGTGCTGCCGTGAAGGCCATCGTCATCCATGGCCCGAAGGACCTGCGCATCGAGGAACGTGCGGTCGAGCCCCTCGGCCCCGGCCAGTTGCGCCTGCGCCTCGCCACGGGCGGGGTCTGCGGCTCGGATTTGCACTACTACAACCACGGCGGTTTCG
Source organism: Tabrizicola sp. (assembly GCA_046289805.1). Lineage (GTDB taxonomy): Bacteria > Pseudomonadota > Alphaproteobacteria > Rhodobacterales > Rhodobacteraceae > Tabrizicola. The sequence goes on along the minus strand of JBKBVC010000081.1, from coordinate 3,478 downwards.
GCGCGGTGCGGCTGCGCGAACCGATGATCCTCGGTCACGAGGTCTCGGCCCATGTCGAGGACCCCGGCACCAGCGCCTTCCGGAAGGGCCAACTCGTCGCCGTCTCCCCCTCGCGCCCCTGCGGAACCTGCCCCTTCTGCCTGGAAGGCCTGCCCAACCAGTGCCTGAACATGCGTTTCTACGGGTCGGCCATGCCCTTCCCGCACATCCAGGGCGCCTTCCGCGAGGTTCTGGTCGCCGATGCCAGCCAATGCGTCGATGCCACCGGCCTAACCCCGGGCGAGGCCGCGATGGCCGAACCGCTCGCCGTCGCCCTGCACGCCACCCGCCGCGCGGGCGAGATGCTGGGCAAGCGCGTCCTCGTCACCGGCTGCGGGCCGATCGGCTCGCTGGCGGTCCTTGCCGCCCGCCGCGCCGGCGCGGCCGAGATCGTGGCGACCGACCTGTCGGATTTCACCCTGTCGCTCGCCTCCCGCGTCGGGGCCGACCGGGTCATCAACACCGGCACCGACCCGGAGGCCCTTGCTGCCTATGGCGCCGACAAGGGCCATTTCGACGTGCTTTACGAATGCACCGGGGTCGCCGCCGCGCTGGCTTCGGGCATCGCCGCGCTGCGCCCGCGCGGGGTGATCCTGCAACTCGGCCTCGGCGGCGACATGACCCTGCCGATGATGGCGATCACCGCCAAGGAGCTGGATCTGCGGGGCAGCTTCCGCTTTCACTCCGAATTCGCCGTCGGCGTTGGACTGATGCAGAAGGGCCTGATCGACGTGAAGCCGCTCATCACCCACACCGTGCCCCTGGCGCAGGCCGAGGACGCCTTCCGCCTCGCCTCGGACCGCAGCCGCGCGATGAAGGCGCAGATCGACTTCCCGGCTTGACCGGAACACGCTCGCGCGCAAACCCTGTCGCCCGGCGACACCGGCGCATGAGATGAAGGAGCCCGCCATGTCATTCTTCGAGATCCACGACCCGGCCTTCGCCCGCTACGTCATGTTCAACGCGCCGCTGAAGCGGTTGGCCACCGGCTTCGACTGGGCGGAGGGGCCGGTCTGGTTCGGCGACCACGGCTGCCTCCTGTTCTCGGACATCCCCAACAACCGCATCCTGCGCTGGAGCGAGGACGGCATCACCACCTTCCGCCAGCCTTCGAACTACTCGAACGGACATACCCGCGACCGGCAGGGTCGGCTGGTCAGCTGCGAGCACGGCGCGCGGCGGGTGACGCGGACGGAATGGGACGGGCAGATCACCGTTCTCGCCGACGGCTTCGGGGGCAAACCGCTGAACAGCCCCAACGACGTGATCGTCGCCCGCGACGGTGCAATCTGGTTCACCGACCCGCATTACGGGATCATGACCGATTACGAAGGCTTCAAGGCACCGCAGGAACTGCCCTGTTCGGTCTATCGCGTGGACCCCTCGGGCGGGATCGAGGCGGTCATCACCGACATGGCCTGCCCCAACGGCCTGGCCTTAAGCCCGGACGAAAGCCTGCTTTACGTCGCCGATACCGGGCGGATGCATGAAAGCGATCCGCAGCATATCCGCGTCTTCGACATGGTGGATGGCCGTCCGGTGAACGGGCGCCTGTTCCACAGCATCGACCGGGGCTGCGCCGATGGCATCCGGGTGGACAGCGAGGGCAATGTCTGGTCCTCGGCCGGCGACGGCGTGCATTGCATCGCGCCGGACGGGCGGCTTCTGGGCAAGATCCTGGTGCCCGAGATCGTGTCGAACATCTGCTTCGGCGGCCGGGCCAAGCACCGGCTGTTCATCACCGCGACGACCAGCCTCTATTCCGTCGTCCTCAACCGCAACGGAGTGCAATGGCCGTGACGAAACCGCAGACCGGCCTGATCGGCCTTGGCACCATGGGTGCCGCGCTGGCGCTGAACATCGCCGAAAAGGGCTTTCCCATCGCCGTCTGGAACCGGACGACCAGCGTCACCCACGCCTTCAAGGCCGGCGCCGGAGAGCTGGCCGACCGGATTACCCCGACCGAGACGCTTGCCGACCTCGTCGCTGCCATGGCCCCGCCACGCGCCATCATCCTGATGGTCCCCGCGGGCCCTGCGGTGGATGACATGCTGGCCACGCTCACGCCGCACCTCTCCCCCGACGACCTGGTGATCGACGCGGGCAACGCCAACTTCCACGACACCAACCGCCGCGCCGCCGCCGGCCTGCCGTTCCGCTTCCTCGGCATGGGCGTCTCGGGCGGCGAGGACGGCGCCCGCCACGGCCCCGCGATCATGGGCGGCGGCGCGCGCGAGGACTGGGACCGCATCGCCCCGGTCCTCCACGCCATCGCCGCGAAACACAAGGACCAGCCCTGCGCCGACTGGATGGGTCCCGCTGGCGCAGGCCATTTCGTCAAGACCGTGCACAACGGCATCGAATATGCCGACATGCAGATGATCGCCGAGGTCTACGGCATCATGCGCGACGGCCTTCACTTCCCCGCCCCCCGCATTGCCGAGACCTTCGCCGACTGGAACAGGGGCGTCCTGCAAAGCTACCTGATCGAGATTTCCGCCGAGGTCGCCGCCGCGAAGGACCCCCTCACCGGAGCCGCCCTCCTCGACGTGATCCTCGACAAGGCGGGGCAGAAGGGCACCGGTCGCTGGACCGCGATCGAGGCGCAGCACCTTGCGGCCCCCATCCCGGTGATCGAGGCCGCCGTCGCCGCCCGCAACATCTCGGCCAGGCTCGACGAACGCCGCGCGGGCGAGGCGGTCTATGGCCCCGCGCCGGAACCTACGCCCGGAGTGACGCTGGCCGACCTCCAGGACGCCCTGACGGCGGGCAAGATCCTCTGCTACGCGCAGGGCTTCACGATGATCGCCGCCGCCGGGGTTTCCTTCGGCTGGGACCTCCAGCTTCCCGCCATCGCCAGGGTCTGGCGCGCGGGCTGCATCATCCGGTCCTCGATGCTCGACGCCATGGCCGAGGCGCTGGCCGAAGACCCCGCGCGCAACCTCATCCTCGCGCCCCGCTTCACGTCGGAACTGAAACGCTGCCTCCCCGCCCTCCGCCGCATCGTGGCGGCGGCCGCGCTGCACGGCCACGCACTGCCTGCGCTGTCGGCGGGCCTCGCCTGGTTCGATGCGATGCGCACCGCGCGGGGGACGGCGAACATGATCCAGGCGCAGCGCGATTTCTTCGGGCTGCACGGCTTCGACCGACTGGACGGCAAGGCCCTCCACCACGGCCCCTGGGCGCAGGCGTAACCGATTTCTTCAAAGAAATCGGACCGGAGCCTTCAAAGGCTCCGTCGCGGAGTTTTTGAAAACTCCGCGCCCCGCTACCCCGTCTCTCCCGGCACCATCCGTGTCGCGAGCAGGTGCTCCGTGTGCCCCTGCTCGCCCTTAACCAGCGCCGCCAGCGCCTCCGCCGCCGCCTTGCCGATGGCGGTTGTCGGCACCACCGTCGTCGTCAGCCGCTTCGGCAGGATCGACGCCGCCTCCATGCCCCC
>JBKBVC010000080.1:0-7326 GCA_046289805.1 Tabrizicola sp. | reverse complement strand
GGCGGCGATCGTGGCGCTGCTCGCCAGGATCGGCGTGCTGGATCCAGCCCATCCTGAGGCGGTGAAGCGCATGGCGGGGATCCAGCACAACTGGCGCGGGCTGGAAACCGGGTTCCTGCGGCTGGCACCGGGCTTTCCCGGTTGATTTGAGAGGCAAAGCGGGTAAGCTTTGACGATGAATGTCGAGGCGCCGATCCCGTTTCCGCAGTCCGACCGCATCGCGGATGAGGTCAACTTCGACCGGAGGGAACTGGGCCAGATCCTGCGCGTCTATGGCCGCATGGTCGCCGCCGGGGAATGGCGCGATTACGCCATCGCCGCCATGCGCGATCTGGCGGTGTTTGCCGTGTTCCGCCGAACCTCGGAAACCCCGCTCTACCGCATCGAGAAGCGCCCGAAACTGCGCCACCGGCAGGGGCTTTATGCCGTGGTGGGCATGGATGGTCGGGTGCTGCGCCGCGGCCATGACCTCGACCAGGTGCTCAAAGTGCTGGAACGCCGGCTTATCGGCCCGGTCTGAGACCGCGCCTTTTCCCCGAGAGCCTCGTCGTGCGCCTGCGGCGCCGCCTCGGTCTGCGCAGCGCGAGCAGTGACGCAGTCATCGACGAGCCTTCCGGCTAGAGGCGCTGCCGTGTCTGAACCAGCCCGCCGCCACCGGCGGAAATTCGCGCCACGGCCTCCTTGATCCCTTCGTAGGATACCGACATCGTGTGGCCATTGGCATGGATCACCCGGTCACGGTCCACCACCATCGCCACATGACCTTTCCAGAAGATCAGGTCGCCACGTTTCATCGGCTCGTTCGGGGCCAGCTGGCGGCCTAGCTGCATCTGCATGTCGCTGTCGCCGGGACAGGGCAGCCCGCAGGCGTGCAGCGACAGCTGCACCAGGCCCGAGCAGTCCAGCCCGAACCGCGAGTTGCCGCCCCAGAGGTACGGCGTCCCGAGCAGGCTTTCGGCCACGCTGACCGGATCGGTGGCCCAGTCGCCCAGCGCCCGCAGGTGGCGCAAGGGCACGAAGCCATGCGGCGTGTTGGCCCAGGCTCCCCAGGACCCGATGACCGCCAGCCGCGACCCGAGGCTCAGCGCCATGCGTTCCGGCGCCTGGACCTGCGGCTCGGCATAAAGATGCGTGCCGGGGGCCGCGACCCAATGCGTTGGTGCCGGGCCCTGGCCCAGGTCGCTTTCTTCCATCCAGCCGCAATAGCCATCCTTGGCCGACAGGACGAACACATGCCCCTGGTCCCGGTCGATCACCGTGACCGCCTCGCCCAGCAGCAGTTGCCGATCGCGTGTCCCGCCCGGGCCATCGCAGAGATTGGCAACCGGCACGATCACCTGTGCCTGCAAGCCTTCCGTCAGCGGCGCGTTGACCAGACCGGACAGGGAAACATGTGCAACCCGGCCGGAAAATGGCGTCAGCCTGCGGTCCATTGCGATCTCCTCCACTCGTCCACTCACTGTCAGCCTACGCCCTTGGCTGACGCCTCGCCTGCGATTCTGCTAAAGGTCCATCATTTGCGCCAGCCCTTCAAGCACGGCGCGCGCACCCTGGCCGACGGCGCCCTTCGGTCGCGCCGGCTGGTCGCTGGGCGTATGGCCGTAGATGTCGAAATGCAGATATCGCGGCCCCTCCACAAAGCGGCGCAGGAAGAGGGCGGCCGTGATCGACCCTGCGAAACCATAGCCGGGAGCATTGTCCAGATCGGCTATCCCCGGCTCGATCACGCTCTCATAGGGATCGTGGAAGGGCATCCGCCAGACGGGATCGAAGCCCTTGCGCGCGCCGGCCTCCAGCGCGGCAGCCAGCCCGGCGTCGTCGGTGTAGTACGGGGCCAGGTCAGGCCCGACCGCGACCCGCGCCGCGCCGGTCAGCGTCGCCATGCTGATCAGGACCTCCGGCGCATCCTCGCAGGCATGGGCCAGCGCATCGGCAAGCACCAGCCGCCCTTCGGCATCGGTGTCGTTGACCTCGACCGTCAGGCCCTTGCGGCTGGTCAGGATGTCCTTCGGCTTGATCGCATTGCCGGCAACCACGTTCTCTACCGCCGGGATCAGCACCCGCAGCCGCAGCGGCAGATCCAGCGCCATGATCATCCGGGCCAGACCGAGGACAGTGGCCGCCCCGCCCATGTCCTTCTTCATCAGGTTCATGCCCGACGAAGGCTTCAGGTTCAATCCTCCGGTGTCAAAGCACACCCCCTTGCCGACCAGTGTCAGCTTAGGCCCCCTGTCTCCCCAGCGCAGGTCCAGCAGGCGCGGCGCGCGCGGGCTTGCGCGGCCGACCGCGTGGATCATCGGGAAGTTCCGCGCCAGCAGGTCATCGCCCCGGATTGCCTGGATCGAGGCGCCGAAACCGCCCGCCAGGTCCGCCATCGCGGCTTCGAGTTCGGCCGGACCCATGTCTTCGGCCGGTGTGTTGATGAGGTCGCGGGTCAGGGCCTCGCCTTCGGCCATGGCCATGAGCCGGGCCGGGTCCAACCCTTCCGGGCAGACCAGCCGCGCCCTGGCGGCGGGCTTGCGACCCGGTCGATAGCGGTCGAAGCGGTAGCCCGAGAGCAACCACGCAAGGGCGGCCTCTGTCGCCTCTGCCGCATCAAGCACGCCCTCAAGCCGCCAGTCGCCAGCGGGCAGACCCGCGACCGCCCTGGCCAGCCCGAACCGCATCCGCCGCCGGGCCTGCGGCGTGCCGAAGCCCGCGACTGCCCCGGCAAGACCGCCTGCCGGATCGGGCAACAGCTGCAGGTCGCCCAGACCGGCCTCGAATCCGGTGGACTTCAGCCAGTCCGCCCAGGCGCGGCCTGGCCCGGTCAGGAAGCCTGGCAGTTCCTCGGGGCGCAGGACATGCAGGGGTCGTGCGGCGGCTGTGGGTTCGGCAAAAGCGACGGTCACGCGAGATTTCATCCAGAATGTTGATCTGCGAATTTCACCTAGATGCCGTGCTTCCGGATCAGAAAGCAAGCGTTTCCAGAGTATTGCGCCAGATTGCCGACGATTTCCCGTAAATCCCGTTCCCTGGTGGCGCACTGTAGCACGGGCGTGACTGCACCCCTTGGCGGCCGATTGCGCGCATCATTCGGCCTGCAACCATGACTTGTGCGGCTTGTCCCGCGCCACCGAATCCCGGGACGGCCGCGGTGGACGGTATCGCTCTCTGCGCAATCCAGGTCCGTCGATCCAGCACCGGTCAGCTCGACCGATCGACAAGCCCCGCTTCGGTCGCCAGCGACCGTTCGGCAACCCGTAGCAGCCGTGCCCAGACCGCCGAAAAGGCCGTGCTGTCGGCGCATTCGAGGCAGGTCTTGGCATCCCCTGCCACGGTTGCAAGGCTCGACAGGCCCAGGTCGCCCGCAAGCCGTGCCAGCCGCCCCAGCTGCCGCGCCATGTCTCGCAATTCCTGCGTGCGGACCTTCTCGGCGATCGCTGCCATGGTCAGCGCCAGTTCGCCCAAGGCCCGCGTCACCATCTGTTCGGCCACCGGCGCACCGAGGTTGCGGTAGATCACCGCGATCGCCTCGACATCCTGACGAACGACCTCTCGTGGCCTGAGAGTGGCAATCTCTCCCATCACAAACACCCAAGTTTCATCACACCCAGGCACAGCCTGCGCCTGCATGCTGAACAATTGGTTGCCCGCGCCGGTTCCGGGCCTGATTTTGCCTCTCGAATTTTCCGCGAATGCAGCCTAGGCAAGGGCGCATACCAAGGATGCCCGCGCATGACCCCGATCCGCCCGCTTCCCAGCTACCTTGTCCAGCGCTTTCACGGCTGGCGCGCCACGACCTATCAGGACAACCGTGCCTGGTATCGCCGTCTGGCCGAAAGCGGCCAGCATCCGCGTGCCATGGTGATCTCGTGCTGTGACAGCAGGGTGCATGTCACCTCGATCTTCGGCGCGGACGAAGGCGAGTTCTTCATCCACCGCAACATCGCCAACCTCGTGCCGCCCTACAACCCGGACGGCGAGTATCACGGCACCTCGGCTGCGGTCGAATATGCCGTCACCTCGCTGGGGGTGGCGCATATCGTGGTGCTGGGCCATTCCAACTGTGGCGGCGTCAAGGGCTGCCACGACATGTGCCGGGGTCACGCGCCGGCCCTGGAGGAAAAGACCAGCTTCGTCGGGCGCTGGATGGACATCCTGCGTCCCGGCTTCGAGAAGGTCGCGCATCTGCCCGACTCGGAAATCCTCGAGGCACTCGAGAAGCAGGCGGTGCTGACCAGCCTCGAGAACCTGCTGACCTTCCCTTTCGTCGAGGCAGCAGTCGCCGACGATCGGCTGACCCTGCACGGGCTGTGGACCGACACCGGCGAAGGCGGCTTGCAGAACTTTGACCCCGTGCGGAACGGCTTTTTCCCCGTCTGATGCAGAGATGCAAATGGCCCGGAAGATTGCTCTTCCGGGCCGCTGCGCGGGATTGGTCGGTCAGGCCGCTGCCGATACCGCGCGCCCGGTCAATACCTTGACCAGGTTCGCCCGATAGGCCGCCGAACCGTGCAGGTCCGAGATCATCCCCGCCGGATCGACGCTCAGACCCGAGATCGCGGCAGCCGAGAAGTCCGCCGTCAGCGCCCGTTCGGCCTCGGCCCAGCGGAAGACGCCGTCGTTGCCCGCCCCGGTCACCGCGACGCGGACGCCGCTCGAGAACTTGGCCACGAAGACCCCGGTCAGGGCAAAGCGGCTGGCGGGCTGGTTGAACTTCACATAGGCCGCCTTCTGCGGGATCGGGAAGATCACGCTGGTCACGAACTCGCCCGCTTCCAGCGCCGTGGTGAACAGGCCCTGGAAATAGTCGTCCGCCGCGATCCTGCGCCTGTTGGTCACCACCGTCGCGCCCGAGGCCAGCACCGCCGAAGGATAGCACGCCGCCGGGTCGTTGTTGGCGATCGACCCGCCGATCGTGCCCCGCGACCGCACCGCCGGGTCGCCGATGCCCCCCGCCAGATCGGCCAGCGCCGGGTAATGCGCGCGGGCCTCCTTTGCCACGACCGCATGGGGCGTCGCGGCGCCGACATGCAGGCCACCGTCTCCCATGCAGACGCCCTGCATCTCCTTGATGCCGGTCAGGCTGACCAACACGGCCGGGTGGGCCAGCCGCTGCTTCATCGTCGGAATCAGCGTCTGCCCGCCCGAGAGGGCCTGCGCGCCCTCTGCCGCCAGAGCCTTGGCCGCATCCGCGATGGTCGAGGGTTTTGCAAATTCGAAGTTGTGCATGGAAATCCCCCTTACCCGTTGATCGCCGACCAGACCCGCGATGGCGAGACCGGCATGTCGATATGCGTGACGTGGGTATGACCCCCGCGATGCAGCGCGTCGATCACCGCGTTGACCACCGCCGGCGGGCTGCCGATGGCCCCCGCCTCGCCGCAGCCCTTCACCCCAAGCGGGTTGTGCGTGCAGGGCGTCTGGCAGCTGTAGTCCACGTTGTAGAACGGCACGTCCTCGGCCCGCGGCATCGGGTAGTCCATGTAGGAGCCCGTCAAGAGCTGGCCGTTCTCGTCATAAGCCGTGAACTCGCACAGCGCCTGGCCGATCCCCTGGCCCACGCCGCCATGCACCTGACCTTCGACCACCATCGGGTTCATCACGTTGCCGAAGTCGTCGGCGCAGTGGAAGGCCACCACATCGACCTTGCCGGTCTCAGGGTCCACCTCGACCTCGCAGATGTAGGCACCGGCGGGGTAAGTGAAGTTGGCCGGGTCGTAGAAGGCCGTCTCCTCCAGCCCCGGCTCCAGCGTCTCCAGCGGGTAGTTGTGCGGGACATAGGCCGAGAAGGCGATCTCTCCGAAGGTCTTGGCCTTGTCGGTGCCGGCGACCTGGAACTTGCCATCCTCGAAGGTGATGTCGCCCTCGCTGGCCTCCAGCATGTGGGCGGCGATCTTCTTGCCCTTGGCGATGATCTTGTCCACCGCCTTGGCCATTGCCGTGCCGCAGACCGCCAGCGAGCGGCTGCCATAGGACCCCATGCCGAAGGGGATCTTCGAGGTGTCGCCATGCACGATCTCGACCGAGGATTCCGGGATCCCCAGCTTTTCCGCCACGATCTGCGCGAAGACCGTCTCGTGCCCCTGGCCGTGGCTGTGCGCCCCGGTCATGACCGAGATATTCCCGGTCGCGTTCACCCGCACCGTCGCCGCGTCGTAGAGGCCGACGCGAGACCCCAGGACCCCCACCAGATGCGAGGGGGCAATGCCGCAGGCCTCGATCCAGGTGGACAGCCCCATGCCCCGCAGCTTGCCGCGCTTCTTCGACTCCGCCGCCCGCTTCTCGAACCCGGCGACATCGGCGATCTGCATCACCTTGTCCAGCGTCGCATGGTAGTTGCCCGTGTCATAGACCAGCCCGACCGGAGTGGTGTAGGGGAACTGGTCCGGCGTCAGCAGGTTCTTCCGCCGCACCTCGAACGGGTCAAGGTTCAGCTCGCGGCACATCTTGTCGATCACCCGCTCCAGGCTGAAGGTCGCCTCGGGACGACCCGCGCCGCGATAGGCATCGACCGGCGCCGTGTTGGTGAAGACGGTCTTCACGTTCACATAGACATGCGGCACCTTGTAGGGCCCGGCCATCAGCGTGCCGTGCAGGAAGGTCGGCGTCGCGGTCGAGAAGTTCGACAGGTATGCCCCCACGTTCGCCAAGGTCTCGGTGCGGATCGCCAGGATCTGCCCGTCCTTGGTGCAGCCCAGCTCGATCTTCGTCACATGGTCGCGGCCATGCGCGTCGGTCAGGAAGCTTTCCGACCGTTCCGCCGTCCAGCGCACCGGGCGGCCCAGTTTCTTGGCCGCCGCCAGCACCAGTGCTTCTTCGCCGTAGTGATAGATCTTCGAGCCGAAGCCGCCGCCCACGTCCGGCGCGACCACGGTCAGCTTGTTCTCGGGGATGCCGAGGACGAAGGCCGCCACCAGAAGCCGCGTCAGGTGCGGGTTCTGGCTGGTCGTGGTCAGCTTGTAGTCGCCCGTGCCCGGATTGTATTCGCCGATCGAGGCGCGAGGCTCCATCGCGTTCGGCACCAGCCTGTTGTTGACCAGTTCCAGAGTCACCACATGCGGCGCGGCCTTCATCGCCGCATCCACCGCCGCGCGGTTGTCCTCGATCCAGCCCCAGTCGAAGCATAGGTTGTCCGGGATCTCGTCATGCACGCGGTTCGACGGATCGGCCACCGCCGCCTTCATGTCGATGATCGCCGGAAGCTCCTCGATCACCGAATCTGCCGCCAATTGCTCCGCCGCGTCCTTGGCCTGGGCCAGGGTCTCGGCCACCACGGCGGCATAGGCGTCGCCCACATGGCGCACCTTGCCATACGCCAGGACCGGGCGCTTGGGTTCACGC
>JBKBVC010000457.1:0-1610 GCA_046289805.1 Tabrizicola sp. | reverse complement strand
GGCGGCGATCAGGGGGTTGATGCCCAGCGCTTGCGCCAGCGCGAGGGCGGCGCCCATGTCCCATCCGATGACGGCCCCCGGCGCGATGCGCAACTGACCGCCAAGGCGCTGGGTCAGGTCCCAGACCTGCCAGCCCTCGACGGTTTGCGGCCGGTTCAGCGTTGCGGGGCAGTCCGGGCAGGGGCCCGTGAAGGCCGCGCAGTAGCCGTCGCCCCCACTGAGTGACCAGTCGGCGAGGGCGCGGAGGCGTTTTTTTCCTGATCCAGCATCAGGCCTCGGGCGACGTATTGCGCCTGGAAGGCCTCGAAGACGGGCCAGATTTCGAGGAGGGCATCGATCCCGGCCGGGCTGACGGGCATGGGGTTGCCATCCTCGTCACCGACCCCTTCCCAATCCAGCACCGCCCGGCGGGCGACAGCCTTGGCCATGGCCAGCGCAATGTCCTCCTGACTGGAGGTTTCCGACAGGCCATCGATGGCGGGATCGGCGCGGGCCGAGACCATCAGCGCGGTAGTCAGAGGCGCCACCAGCACGCGAAGGCCGGGCAGCAGGTCCAGCCATTCGGGGCGGTTCGACAGGTTCAGTCGGATCATGGTCAGTATCCCGTGACGGTGTTGACGAGGACGGCGGTGCACATGCGGGCGGGGCTGGTGGCTTTCGCGGCCTGCCAGTCGAAGGTCGCCTGGATGCCTTGCGGCCCGGGGATCTCGATCCGCGGGACGGGCAGGTAGACGGCATGGGCGGTGAAGGTGAAACTGGCATTCGCCCCGAGGCTGTAGGCGAACTCGAGCTCGCAGGGCGTGCCGTCGATGGCTTGCATCACCAGCGCCGAGTCCGCGAAACGGACCTCGATCCGGCCGGTCAGCGCCGCCATGCCGGGGTGAGCGGGGACCGTGGCCCCTGATGGGGCCGCGCAAGCCCCGCGAACGCGCCTTCGATCTTTCCGTCGTTGCGGATGGTCTCGATCCGGTCGAGGCCGTTGGCATAGGTGATCTCGGCCGAGACGACATTACCGAGCGCCGTGCCATTACGCTTCACCACGCCGTTGAAATGGCCAAAGCGTTGCAGGCCCAGCGCGGTCGGCGTGCCCGCGGCTGTGGTGGCAGCGATGGCTTCTCCTTGCGCGATCAGACGGGCAGTTGCAGTCAACAGGCCGGAGCGGTTCATCTGCCGGGACAACTGGTCCATCACGCAGCCCGCATACATTGCGAACCGCGGCACCTCGGGCATCGCCACTTCGATGGCCATCGAGGGCAGGGTCCAGTTCCCTGACTGGAAGGTGTGGGTCTTGGGCGTGGTCCCCGTGGTGGTCGGGGCACCGAAGGCCGCCTTCAACCAGAAGCCGAAGGCCTCGACGTCGATCGGCACTACCACCTCGCCATCGGCGGTGACGGCATCCTTGATCGGGGCCAGGGGATCGCGGCCGTAACCGAGCAATTCCGAATTCAGCAGCGGCTGTTCCGCGCCCAGCGTGGTGCGGGCGAAGCGCATCAGCCGATAGCCGCTTGCGGGCGGGGTGCCGTAAACCGTCTCTACCAGGCTGCTGAAGAAGTCCACGAGGCGGAACAGTTTTCCCTCTGTTTGGGCGGCAGCGGTGAGCGTCGTGCTGG
>JBKBVC010000079.1:0-7397 GCA_046289805.1 Tabrizicola sp. | reverse complement strand
GTTTCTGCACGGCTTCGGCGGTGATAGCGTTCGGGGCCGCCCTCGAACCGGTGGCGGGCGGGCCCCTCACCATCGTCGCCAGATTGCCCGCCCGACGCGCTTCGAGGTGCGCAGGATCTCGTTGCGTGCGATGGCCCCGGCGGTGTCAGGTTTCCAGGGTCTGGCGTCCTTCCGCGGTGGGATGATGGCGGCGGCACCTCGAACCCTGCGGATGTCGGATCACGGTCCGGGCAGGGATCACGCGTCAGGCACATCCTGTCCCGCAGAGTTCCCCATGCCCCGCAAGCATTGCGGTGAGGCGACCCAATAGATGATCGTATCGCTCCCGATGGGGACCGCCCACCCTTCGCAAGACTGTCAGGGAGATAACGGTCCTTCCGCCTGGCGCGCGACGCTTCGCCCCTTTGCAGGCCGCCCGTGTCCGGACTGCCAGCGCAAAAGGACACGCCGGTCGCCCTCGGCCGACCGATGCTTCTGCTCAAGGATCGGATGTCGATGGTACCGCCTCCCCGGCTCGAACGGGGGACCCCCAGATCCACAATCTGGTGCTCTAACCAACTGAGCTAAGGCGGCACTCGGGGGGCGATTTAGCCCCGCTCCCCCCCGAATGCAAGCGGGAAAGCACAGGCCCCGGCCACCGGGACGACCGGGACCGCCGGGGCGCTTTTTCCTTGCGCCCGGTCGCGCCGCCCGCTACCCGTCCGGGAAAGCCGGAGTGTTCCCATGGGCATCAATTCCCCCAGCGACATCGCCGCCAACCTGCAGATCGGTCCCACCGACGCGGGTATGGTGCGCATCTACATCGAAGCCGAGGACGGCATCGAACTGCCGCTCGACTTCGACCCCGAGGAAGCCGAGGAAATCGCCGAGGAACTCCGCGCCGCCGCCGAGGCCGCGCGGGCGATGGGCGAACGTCCCGCACCGAAGCCCAAGAAACGCTGACGCCGGAGCCAGGCGCGCAGATCCTTTCGAAAGGATCTGCAAATCCCTTCCAGGGAGTTTGGCCCGTCCAGCCGGTTGACCGCATCCCCCCGCACCGTCACGATATCGCCGCACGACCCCGGAGGATAGTTCCATGGCCGCAGACGGACCCGCCCCCGATACCGATGACGACGACGTGGGCGACTGGGGGCCTTTCGGCAAGCCGCTGTTCGACGACCCCTCCGCCCGTGCCCTGTCGCGGGTGGGCGTGGTGGATGTCGGATCGAACTCGGTGCGGATGGTCGTCTTCGACGGCGCGGCACGCAGCCCGGCCTACTTCTACAACGAGAAGATCATGTGCGGGCTGGGCAAGGGTCTGGCCCAGACCGGGCGGCTGAATCCCGAGGGCAAGAAGCGGGCGCTGGCCGCGTTGAAGCGGTTTGCCCTGCTCGCAAAGGGCATGGAGATCAGCCCCTTCACCGTCGTCGCCACCGCCGCCACGCGCGAGGCCGAGGACGGGCCGGAGTTCCAGGCCGAGGTGCTGCGCGAGACAGGGTTGAAGCTCCATGTCATCGACGGCGCCGAAGAGGCGCGGCTGTCGGCGCAGGGGGTGCTTCTGGGCTGGCCCGATGCCAGGGGGATCGTCTGCGACATCGGGGGCAACTCGATGGAACTGGCACGGATCGGCGGCGGCAAGGTGGGCAAGCGGGTCTCGACCCCGCTTGGCCCGTTCCGGCTGCAGCAGGTGGCCGGGGATGCGAAGAAGCGCAAGGCGCATATCGACGCGATCCTCGAAGCCGCCTGCAGGGATCTGAAGCCCGGCGGCGACCGCATCTACCTCGTCGGCGGCAGCTGGCGCGTCATCGCGCGGCTTGACATGGAGCGTCGGAACTACCCGCTGACCGTGCTGCACGAATACCGCATGACGCCCGACGGGCTTCTGGCCACGCTGGACTGGCTGGCCACCACCGACCTCTCCGCCCTGCGCGGCCGCACCGGGACGAGCGCGGAACGCATGGAGCTTGTGCCCCTGGCCTGCGAGGTCCTGCGCGAGATCATCCGCGTCCTGAAGCCCTCGGAAATCGACGTTTCGGCCTATGGCATACGCGAGGGGCTGCTTTACGAACAGATGCCCGAGCGGCTGCGGGCCCGCGACCCGCTGATCGAGGCGGCGCGGGTGACCGAGCTCACCCAGGCCCGCATCCCCGGCTTCGGCAAGAAGCTCTTCGCCTTCCTCGAACCCCTGTTCAAGGGCGCGTCGCCGGACAGGCTGCGGCTGATCAAGGCCGCCTGCCTGCTGCACGACACCACCTGGCGTGCACACCCCGACTACCGGGCCGAGGCCTGCTTCGACAACGCCACCCGGGCGAACCTTGGCGGGCTCGATCATCCCGGCCGCGTCTTCCTCGGCCTCGCGCTTCTCCATCGCTACAAGAACAGCCGCGCCGGCAGCCGGATGGAGCCGCTCTTCCGCCTGCTGTCGGAAGAGGACATCCAGGCTGCCGAGGCGTTGGGCAAGGCGATGCGCTTCGGGGCGATGTTCTCGATCGGCGACCCGTCCAGGGCCGGTTCCCTGCGCTGGAATCCGAAGAAGCGCGTGCTGACCCTCGCACTGACCGAGGACGGCGTCAGCCTCTTCGGCGAGGTGGCGCAGGCCCGCTTTGCCGCGCTGGCCCTGGCACTGAAGGCGCAGACCAGGGTCGAGCTGAAAGACGCCAAATGATGCTGGCGCTGGATCATCTCGCCGTTTCCGCCGCCTCGCTCGAGGACGGCGCGGCTTGGGTCGAGCAGGTGCTCGGTGTGCCGCCGGCCGGGGGTGGCAAGCATCCGCAAATGGGCACGCACAACCGGCTTCTTTCGTTGGGCGATCTCTACCTCGAAGTCATCGCCATCGACCCCGCCGCACCGAAACCCGGCCATCCCCGCTGGTTCGACCTCGACCGCTTTCGCGGGCCCCCGCGGCTGACCAACTGGATCTGCCGCACGGACGACCTCGAGGCCGCGCTGGCCAAGGCTCCGCCCGGCACCGGCACCGCGACGGATCTGCAACGCGGCGACTATCGCTGGCGCTTTGCCGTGCCCGCCAGCGGCCGGCTGCCTTTCGACGACTGCCACCCGGCGCTGATCCAGTGGCTGGGCGAACTGCACCCCGCGCGCACCTTGCGCGATCACGGCATCCGCCTCACCGGGCTGGAGATCACCCATCCGCAGGCCGACGCCCTGCGCGCCGCGCTCACGGGCCTGCCGGATCCCCGCGTCGTGATCGAGCGCGGCGCCTACCCGGGCCTGCGCGCGATCTTCTCCACCCCGAACGGCCCCCGCGTCCTGACATGATCCGCCCCGCCCGGGCCGAGGACGCCCCCGCCCTTGCGGCGCTGCTCAATCACTGGATCCTTCACAGCGCCGTCACCTTCAACCCGGTCCCCAGAACCGAGGCCAACATCCTCGCCATGATCGCCGAAAAGGCGGCGAATGGCCATGCCATCCTCGTCGCCGAGCATGCGGGGCGCCTGATCGGCCAGGCGAGCTATGGCCAGTTTCGCGGCGGCGCAGGCTACCGGACCTGCATGGAGCATTCGATCTCGCTGCAACCGGACTGCCGCGGCAGGGGCACGGGCCGCGCGCTGCTGATGGCCATCGAGGATCACGCCCGCATGCGGGGCGCGCACCAGATGATCGCCGGAGTCTCGGGAGAGAACCCGGACGGTCAGGCCTTCCACGCCCGGATGGGCTATCGGGTGATCGCCACCGTTCCGCAGGCGGGCCACAAGTTCGGCCGCTTCCTCGACCTTGTGCTGATGCAGAAATTCCTCTGACAAAGGCCGCGGGGCGGGATATGGTCGGCCCATGTCGATCTGGACCCGCATCACCGAGGCCCTCGCCGCCCTTGCCAAGGGCGAGCCGCTGTCCGCGGTCTTCGACCGCCTGCGCGGCGCGCCGGCGCCGGAAAAATCCGTAGGCTTCACCATCGCGGTCCTCGCCCTTGGCGCGAAGATGGCCAAGGCCGATGGCACCGTGACCCGCGACGAGGTCACGGCCTTCCGCCGCATCTTCACCTTCCCCGAAGGCGAAGAGGAACACGCCGCCCGCGTGTTCAACCTGGCCCGGCAGGACGTGGCGGGATTTGACGCCTATGCCCGCAAGATCGCGCGCCTGTTCAACCCCGAAGGCCGCCGCATCTGCGCCGACGACCATCATGTGCTGGTGGACATCCTGGAAGCCCTGTTCCAGATCGCCATCGCCGACGGCAGCTACCATCCCGGCGAGGATGCCTTCCTGACCCATGTCGCCGAGGAGTTCGGCCTGGACGAGCGCTGCTTCCGCATCGTGCGCTCGCGGCTGGTGGAAGGCGCGCCGCGCGATCCCTACGATGTGCTGGGCCTGCCGCGCGACGCCTCGAAGGAGCAGGCCCGCAAGGCCTGGCGCGCGCTTGTCCGCGACACCCACCCCGATGTGCTGCAAGCCCGCGGCGTCCCGCCCGAGGCGATGAAGCTGGCCGAACGCCGGCTTCAGCTCATCAACGAGGCCTGGCGCGAGATCTCGGCCAAAGAGGCGGCATGACCGCCGATCCGCGGCCGAGGCCGCTGCGTCTTGCGACCTACAACGTCGAATGGTTCAATGCGCTGTTCGACAACGCGGGCCGGATGCTGGAGGACGGCGAACCCTCGGCCCGCTACCATGTGACCCGGGCCGAACAGCTGGGCGCGCTGGGAATCGTGTTCACCGCGCTCGATGCCGACGGAATCGTCATCATCGAAGCGCCCGACACCAACGGCCGGCGCTCGACCGTCAGGGCGCTGGAGACCTTCGCCCGCGCAGCCGGCCTGCGCGCGCGCAAGGCGATGATCGGCTTTCCCTCCGACACGGAACAGGAAATCGCCTTCCTCTACGACCCCGACCGGCTGACCGCGCGACATGATCCCATCGGCGAGCCGTCCACCACCTACGGCTCGCAGGACAGCCCCCGCTTCGACACCACCTTCCGCTACGATCTCGACAACGACAACGTGACCGAGGCGATCCGTTTCTCCAAACCGCCACTGGAACTGGCCGTGACCACCGCAGGCGGCACGAAACTGCGGCTGATCGGGGTGCATGCCAAGTCGAAGAATTCGCATGGGGCGATCGGGCGCGAGGCGCAGCTGCGGCTGTCGATCGAGAACCGTCGCAAGCAGCTGGCGCAATGTCTCTGGATCCGGCATCGGGTGGAACAGCACCTTAACGCCGGCGAAAGTCTGATCGTCCTCGGCGACTTCAACGATGGTCCGGGGATAGACGAATTCGAGAAGCTCTTCGGCCATTCCGGGGTAGAGATCGTCCTTGGCACTTCCTCCGACCCGGCGCTTACCCTGACCGACCCGCACGCCACCATGGCGCTACAAAGCAAGGTCAGCATCGCCCCCACCAGCGCGCGCTTCTACATTGCGCCGCAGAAGCGTTACTTCGAGGCGCTTCTCGACTTCATCATGGTCTCGCCGGACCTCGCCGCAAAGGGCCCGGAATGGCGCATCTGGCACCCGTTCAACGACCCCCGGATCATGGAGATCCCCGAACTGCGCGAGGCCCTGCTGCAAGCCTCGGACCATTTCCCGGTGACGATCGACTTTCCCCAGTTGTGATTTGAAATGCCGCCCCGCGATCCCCATAGTAGGGGGATGAGACTTGCGATTGCCCTGTGTCTTGCCGCCGCCCCGGTTCTGGCCGAGGAGCCCCCTGCCACGCCCAAGGCGACACAGGAGGGTTTCAGCCTGATGGAAGAGGGCATGAGGCTCGTGCTGCGCGGCATGATGACCGAAATGCAGCCCGCCCTGGACGAAATGGGCAAGGCGCTGGAAGAGGCGGGCCCCGCGCTTCAGGGTCTTGGCGCCGAGCTGGGGCCGAAACTGCGCCAGCTGATCGCGCTGATCGACGACATCAAGAACTACGACGCCCCGGTGATGCTGCCGAACGGCGACATCCTCATCCGCCGGAATGTGCCCCTTGTGCCGAAGCTGCCGCCTCTCGATCCCCAGCCCGGCCCGAACGGCGAGATCGAACTTTAGCCGGCCACCCGCGCAAGCGTCGTCGCAAGATCGCCATAGCCGGTGAAGCGGCGTTCGTAGTCCAGCCCCAGCCGCCGTGCGCAGTCCGCAGCCTTCGCGTCCAGCGCGGGATCGTCCAGTTGTGCCTGATAGACCAGCTTGCGGTAATTCCCGAAATACATGTCCCGCAGTTCGGGATGGCGGTCCAGACCCATCGGTTTCCAGACGAAGGCATCGAACTGCCGCACCAGGAAGTCGGTCAGGTAGAAGGCGTCGAACTCGGTCTCGGCTCGGGCGGCGAAGGCGGCGTTGCCCTCGAAGAAGGCATAGCAATGCGGACCTTCCACCATCTCGACCCCCAGCCTGTCACAGGCTGCCTTGAGCATCCCCCCGGTGCCGCAATCGGCATAGACGACGAAAATCGTCTCGTAGTCCCCCCGCGCCTTCTCGACCGCCGCCTCGACCGCCGGGACGATCCGGTCGGGCCAGAGATGCAGCTTGGCCGGCAGGCAGTGCAGGTCCATGTGCGACCAGCCGTTCGCCGCCTTAAGGGCCAGGATCTCGTGCGCCAGCGCGCCGCAGGCGATCAGAAGGATGCTGCCCTGCCGCGCGGGGGCAAGACCGGTTTCGGACAGGGTGGTGTCATCCATCGCCGGCGCTCAGCGCCCGACCCGGGTCCAGGTCAGGATCAGGCTGGCGGACAGCGTGGCGAACAGAAGGGCCGCGAGAGGGATGCCCGACCAGACCGCCAGCCACAGCGTCAGCCCGGCGGCCAGGATCACCAGCGCGATCAGTCCAAGGAAATGCGTCAAGGGCATGGTCCGTCTCCCTGACCCTCAATCTGCGCCCGCGCCGGCCCGCTTGCAAGGCCCTCGCTCGTCACAGGCCCGTGTCGGGACAGGCCCGTGACGCAGAGATCAGCCGTTCAGCTGGTTGTGCTTGCGCGAGACGAACTGCTTGGCGGTTTCCACCGCCACGGCGGCATCGCGGCAATAGGCGTCGGCCCCGATCGCCTTGCCGAACTCCTCGTTCAGCGGCGCGCCCCCGACCAGGACGATGTAGTCGTCGCGCAGCCCCTTTTCCTTCATCGTGTCGATGACGACCTTCATGTAGGGCATGGTCGTGGTCAGCAGCGCCGACATGCCAAGGATGTCGGGCTTCTCGGTCTCCAGCGCCTCGATGTATTTCTCGACCGCGTTGTTGATGCCGAGGTCCACCACCTCGAAGCCCGCGCCCTCCATCATCATCGCGACCAGGTTCTTGCCGATGTCGTGGATGTCGCCCTTGACCGTGCCGATCACCATCTTGCCCATGCGCGGCGCGCCGGTCTCGACCAGCAGCGGCTTCAGGATCGCCATACCTGCCTTCATCGCATTGGCGGCCAGCAGAACCTCGGGCACGAACAGGATCCCGTCCCGGAAGTCGGCACCGACGATGGTCATGCCCGCCACCAGC
>JBKBVC010000078.1:0-7400 GCA_046289805.1 Tabrizicola sp. | reverse complement strand
GAAGGCCGTGACCGCCCAGGACAGGGGCAGCGACGAGGCGACATTGCCCAGCGTGCCCACCGCCAGCGTCAGCGCCGTCAGCGTGCCGAAGGCGGCCGGGGCGAACTGGCGGGCGAAGATGAAATAGCTGGCCATCAGCACCGGCGCACAGCCCACCCCGATCATCGCCATGGCGATCTTAATCTGCCCTGCCCCCGTCGCCTGGGAAAACAGCACCGCGCCCCCGGCCCCCACCGCCATCAGGAGGCCCGAGGTCAGCCGCGGCCCCACCCGGTCCAGCCAGGCGCCGATCGGGATCTGCATCGCCGCAAAGGCGAGGAACCACCAGCCCGAGGCCGAGGCCAGCTCGGCCGCCGTCACCCCCAGATCCTGCGTCAGGATCGGCGACAGCACCGCGAGGAAGGCGCGGTAGAACTGGCTCAGGACATAGGCGAGGATCAGGGCAGCGATGCCGATGCGCATGAGGGGCCTTTCCAGAGGTCAGGCGCTTCTGCCAAGCGCCCGCGCCGGGCGCAAGGCGGTTCTCGTCATCACCTTGGCCGCCTCGCGCCCGCTCTTGCGGGAATCTCCAACCGGGGCTCTGATGCGACCGATCACTACCGGAGCCCGCCATGCGCCTGTCTCTCCTGCCCGTTGCCCTCTGCCTTGCCACGCCGGCCCTTGCCAACGACGGCTTCGGCGGTCTTTCAGCCACCGGCCTGACCTTCGGCCAGACCGAGGCCATCGCGATGGAGCAGGAAGATCTGTTCATCGGCCTCGACCGCATCGCCGTGGACTATGTGTTCCGCAACCTGACCGATGCCGACGTGACCGGAGAGATCATCTTCCCCCTGCCGCCGGTCGGGGTCTGGTCCGGCTACGAGGCGATGATGAACCTGCCCGAGGATCTCTCCTCGCCCGACCTCGTCGGCTTCACCGTCACGGTGGACGGCCAGCCGGTCGAGGTCGGCATCGACCGCATCGCGGTGATCGAGCAGGGCTTCGACGAGGCAAACCCGCCCTCGCGGCAATACGACGATCCGGGGCGCGACGTGACGGCCGATCTCCTCCGGCTGGGCATCCCCCTCACGCTGGAGATCGAGCCCGTGCGCCAGGCACTTCTCGCCCTGCCCGAGGACAAGCGCGCCGAGGCCCAGGCGCTGGAACTGGCCGAATTCTACGCCGGCGACCCCGCGCAGGATCTGCCCCCCGATGTCTGGGCCAAATGGTCCATCGTCACCCGCTATCACTGGACCCAGACCTTTCCGGCCGGGGCAGAGGTCCGGGTCAGCCACAGTTACACCAACCGCCCGCCCGGGGGCCTGTTCTACTGGACCCATCCGCCCGAGGACTGGCAGCTTTACCTCAGGGACCAGTACTGCATCGACGAGGGCACCTCGCGCGCCATCGTGAAGGCGCTTGAAGGCTCGGGCTCGGAGGAATTCGGCACCACCGGCACGGCCTACAACATCTCCTACGTCCTGCGCACCGCGAACAGCTGGGCCGGCCCCATCGGGCGCTTCACGCTGACGCTCGACAAGGGCGATCCGGGGAATGTCATCTCGCTCTGCGCCGAAGGGGTCCGCAAGACCGGCCCCACGACCTTCGTCATCGAGAAGACGAACTACACCCCCGACCGCGACCTGGAGATCCTCGTCGTCCAGCCCCTGCCGAAGCAGTGAGGCCGGCCCGGTGCCTCAGGCGGCCTGCGGCATCATCTGCCGTTCCCGTATCGGCAGATGCACCAGCGCCGAGAAGGCCCCGACGCCGACGCCGATCCACCAGACCAGCGTGTAGTCGCCGTTCAGGTCGTACATCTTGCCCCCCAGCCAGACGCCCAGGAACCCGCCGATCTGATGGCTGAGGAACACCACGCCATACAGCGTGCCCATGTAGCGGATGCCGTAGATATGCGCGACAAGGCCGCTGGTCAGCGGCACCGTGGCCAGCCACAGCGCGCCCATCACCGCCGAGAAGATCAGCACCGAGGCCGGGGTGATCGGCATCAGGATGAAGGTCGCCGCGGCAATGGTGCGGCCGACATAGATCCAGAACAGGAGGTATTTCTTGGTGTGCCGCTTGCCCAGCCAGCCCGCCGTCAAGGTGCCTGCGATGTTGAACAGCCCGATCACCGCGATCGACACCGCACCCAGCGCCGATGTCGTGGTGATGCCCAGACCCGCCAGCATGGACCCGGAATCGATGGGCGAACACAGCTCGGTCACGAAGGCCGGGAAATGCGCGGTGATGAAGGCCAACTGGTAGCCGCAGGAGAAGAACCCCAGGAAGATCAGCGTGTAGGACGGATCGCGGAAGGCTCGGATCAGGACCGTGCCCATGCTTTCCTCCAGCTCCTGCCGGCTGGCCAGCTGCGGGCTGCGCAGGAAGGGCAGGGCGGCCAGCGTCGCCAGGATCACCGCGGCGAAGATGAGGAAGACCGTCTGCCAGCTGTAGCTCTGCAACAGCCATTCTGCCGTGGGCGCGCCGAAGACCTGCCCGGCCGACCCGGCGGCGGTAGCGATGCCCAGCGCCATCGACCGGTTCTCGGCACTGGCCGCGCGCCCGACGATGGCGAGGATCACCCCGAACCCGGTGCCCGCGATGCCGAAGCCCACCAGGATCGCCAGGAACTGGTGCTGCCCCGGCGTCACTGCCCAGGCCGAAAGCACCAGCCCGGCAGCATATAGAAGCGCCCCCGCGATGATCGCCCGCCGGTCGCCGAACCGCTCTGCCAGCGCGCCGAACAGCGGCTGGCCGATCCCCCAGGCCAGGTTCTGGATCGCGATGGCCAGCGAGAAATCGGCGCGCAGCCAGCCGAACTCGGTCGCGATCGGGATCTGGAACACTCCAAAGCTCGCCCGGATCGCGAAAGAGATCATCAGGATCACGCAACCGGCGATCAGGACAGGTGTGATGAGGGGGGCTTTCGGCATGGGGCGCTCCGTTCAGGGGCGCAACCTGCGCCCGTGCCCGGCCGGGGTCAATGACGATATTGTCACCGTTACAGCCCCGCTGTGCGCGCCCTGATTGCGCAGG
Organism: Tabrizicola sp.; assembly: GCA_046289805.1. Taxonomy (GTDB): domain Bacteria; phylum Pseudomonadota; class Alphaproteobacteria; order Rhodobacterales; family Rhodobacteraceae; genus Tabrizicola. Next base: position 4,385 of record JBKBVC010000078.1, on the reverse strand, counting down.
CAGCTTTCCGTTGCACCGCTGCCGCAGATCGGTGGATTATCACGCGCCCGTCCCTGTCGAAACCGCTTTGGGCTTTCACCCGGTCGAGGCGGCGGCTATGGGCCGACAAGGATCAGCACGGAGGCCGGGATGAACGATTGGTGGCGTGGCGCGGTGACCTATCAGGTCTATCCCCGGTCCTTCCAGGATTCGAACGGCGACGGGGTGGGCGACCTGCCCGGCATCACCCGCCGGCTCGATCACATTGCGCGGCTGGGGGTGGACGCCGTCTGGCTGTCTCCCTTCTTCAAGAGCCCGATGAAGGACATGGGCTATGACGTCAGCGACTACTGCGACGTGGACCCGGTCTTCGGCACGCTCGCCGATTTCGACGCCCTGATCGCACGGGCGCATGAGCTGGGGCTGAAGGTCATCATCGACCAGGTGCTCAGCCATACCTCGGACCAGCACCCCTTCTTCGCCGAAAGCCGCAAGGACCGGGCGAACCCGAAGGCCGACTGGTATGTCTGGGCCGATCCCCGCCACGACGGCACGCCGCCTTGCAACTGGCTGTCGGTCTTCGGCGGCTCGGCCTGGGCCTGGGATGCCCGGCGCAAGCAGTATTACCTGCACAACTTCCTCGCCTCGCAGCCCGATCTGAACTATCACAACCCCGAAGTGCAGGACTGGGCGCTGTCGGTCCTGCGCTTCTGGCTCGACCGCGGAGTGGACGGCTTCCGCTTCGACACGGTGAACTACTTCTTCCACGACCCCCTCCTGCGCGACGACGCCGCCGACTACCGGGTCAAGGCCGAGCCCGAGGGCAACCCCTATTTCATGCAGTATCACCTGTTCTCGAAGAACCAGCCCGAAAACCTCGCGTGGATGGAACGCATCCGCCAGGTGCTCGACGAATACGGCGCGGCCTCGGTGGGCGAGATGGGCGAAAGCCATCATGCGATCCGCATGATGGGCGAATACACCGCCCCCGGGCGCCTGCATCAGTGCTATTCATTCGAGATGATGGGCTACGACTTCTCGGCCGGTTTCTTCCGCGACCGGCTGGAAGGCTTCTTCCGGGGCGCGCCCGAGGGCTGGCCGATGTGGGCCTTCTCCAATCACGACGTGGTGCGGCACGCGACGCGCTGGGCGAAACACGCCGCCAGCACCGAGGATCTGGCGAAACAGGCGGGTTCGCTCCTTCTGTCCTTCGAGGGCTCGATCTGCCTCTGGCAGGGCGAGGAACTGGGCCAGACCGACACCCCGCTCGACTTCGAGGAGCTGACCGATCCCCAGGGCATCGCCTTCTGGCCCGAGCCTCTGGGCCGCGATAACACCCGCACGCCGATGGTCTGGGATGCCTCGCCCAACGCAGGTTTCACCACGGGCAAGCCCTGGCTGCCGGTCAAGGCCGAACAGGCCGCCCGCCATGTCGCGGGGCAGGAAGGTGCGCAGGGCTCGGTCCTGGAACACTACCGGGCGGCGCTGGCCTTCCGGAAAGGCTCGGCCAGCTTGCGCGCGGGCGGCACCCGCTTCCTCGACCTGCGCGAGCCGGTGCTGGGTTTCGTCCGGGGCGAAGGCGAGGGCGCGCTGCTCTGCCTGTTCAACCTCTCGCCCGTGGCGCGGTCGCTGACGATCTCGGGCACTGCTGCGCCGACCGGCCCCTCGCTGCATGCGGTCCTTCAGGGCGACCGCCTGACGCTCGGCCCGAACGGCGCGGCCTTCCTGCCGGTCACCGGGGAAATCTCGATCCAGGACTAGACGCAACCCCAAGATTTTTCGTCGAAAAATCTTGGGGCTCTCTCACCGTCCGACCCAGTGCACCCCGGCTGGCGGGATCGTCACCCCGCCCCAGTCCACCGGCACCGGGTTGTAGTTGAACAGGAACCGGTGCGTCGCGGTATCGCGGCGGCGCAGCCCCTCGGGCAGCGGGTCGGTCTCGATCCCTTCGGCCGCGCAGGCGCGCATCAGGATCCGGTTCAGCGCCACCTCGTCCGGCCAGCCGGCCAGATAGTGCAACCGGCCCGCGGCGACCAGCGCCGGCCAGCCGTCCTCGGCCGCCTCGACCACCTCGGCGGACCCCTCCAGCTTCTCCCGCCAGTTCACCAGCGCCCCGCCCTGGGCCAGCGGCACGGGAACGTCGGGCGGCAGGCTTTCCACCCGTGCGACCACGGCATCCAGCCCCGGCAGGGCGGGCGGCAGCGGCACGGGGATCGCGAAGTCGGGCGTCCGGGAATTGGTCCGCGGTCCGAGGATCGCCGTGCCCGCGAAGCCGGACAGCGCGGCCTTCAGCGGCTCGGACAGGCTGAACAGCCCCGGCGCCAGCACCAGCCGGTAGGCCGACAGGTCGCCGGTATCGGGCGGCAGGATGTCCACGTTAAGCCCCAGCCGCCGCAACCCCTTGTAGAGGTGGAACACCAGCCAGAAATAGCTGAAGCTGCGCCCCTGCGGCTGGATTTCCCAGGCCCAGTCCGAGGCATAGTCGAAGACCAGCGCCACATCGGCGCGTCCCGTCCCTGCCTCGGGCATCGCCGCGAGTTCCCGGGCCACCTGCTCGGCCTCGCCAAAGGCCTGCGCCGGGGCGCTGTCGGGGCGCAGAAGCCCCGCATGCATCTGCTCCTGCGCGAAGGGGGCCTGGCGCCAGCGGAAATAGCAGACCGCTTCCGCGCCATGGGCAAAGGCCTCCCAGGCCCAGAGCCGCGCCATGCCCGGCAGCGGATCGGGGTTGTAGGGCGCCCAGTTCACCGGCCCCGGCTGCTGTTCCATGATCCACCAGCGGCCCCGGCCCACGGCGCGGTAAAGGTCATGGTGGAAGGCCTGGAAATCCGGGTCGCCCTGCCGGACGAAGCGGCGCCTGTGTTCGGCATCCGCCGGGATGCGGTCGGACAGGTAGCCCAGCGGATAGCTGTCCCAGCTGGCGATATCGAGGTCGGCGCCGACCTTCCAGTGGTCGAACTCGGTGATCGCGCCCATGAAGTTGTGCGCAACGGGGGCGGTGGAGTGCTTGCGGATGATCTCGACCTGAAGCCGGTTGAAGCTGGCCACCTGGTCGCTGGAAAAGCGGCGGAAATCCATGACGTGGCTCGGGTTCGGCTCGGTCACGGTCAGGTTCGGCAGCCCCACCTCGCGGAAGTCGCGGTATTCCATCGACCAGAACACATTGCCCCAGGCCCGGTTCAGCGCGTCCGGAGACTGGTATTTCTGCGCCAGCCAGTCCTGGAAGGCGGATTTCGCGGCCTCGGAATAGCTCAGCGTCGTCGCGTGGCAGGCATATTCGTTGTCGGTCTGCCAGGCCGCGACATGCGGGTTCCTGCCATAGCGTTCCGCCAGTGCCGTCACGATCCTTGCACACTCGGCCCGATAGCCCCTGTGCGAAAAGTCGTAATGCCGGCGCGAGCCGAAGCCACGCGGTCGGCCGTCCCTGTCCACGGCCAGCATGTCGGGATGGCGGTCCAGCATCCAGCGTGGCGGGGTCGCGGTGGGCGTGCCCAGCACGACCTTCAGCCCGCGCGCGCCCAGCGTCGCGATCGCGCGGTCGAGCCAGGCCCAGTCGTATCGGCCCGGCTCGGGCTCCATCCGCGACCAGGCGAACTCGCCGATGCGGACCCAGGTCAGGCCGAGGGCGGCCATGCGTTCGGCATCCTCGGCCCATTTGGCTTCCGGCCAGTGTTCGGGATAGTAGCAGACGCCAAGCGTGCGTTTCATGACAGGACCTGAGGTTCGGGAAGGCCCCGGGCGATGCCGGGGAAGGCGAAGACCTGGCCCGAGGCGGGATGCGCCTTGCGGGCGGCGTCGTCCATGTGTTCAAGGGCGGTTGTCACGAAAAGGGTTTTCATGTCCGTGCCGCCAAAGGCCGGGCACGAGGATTGCGGCGCTCCCGGCGTCTCCACCGCGCGCAGGAAGCGACCGTCCGGCGCATAGGCGGCAACGCGGCCCGCGCCCCATTGCGCATTCCAGAACAGTCCTTCGCCATCGACCACGGCCCCATCCGGGTTCAAACCCTCTGGTGTCAGGTCCAGCCAGACCTCAGGCTCTCCGACCGGCCAGCCCTCGCCATCCAGAGCGACCTTCATCACCTGACCCTTCGCCGTATCTGCGAAATGCGCCGCCCGTCCGTCCGGGGTGAAGCAGAGCGCGTTCGGGATGGTGATGCCCGCAAACAGCCGCCGCAACTCGCCCCGATGCCAGCGCCAGATCGAGCCCGCTCCCGGTTCAGCCCGCTTGCCCATCAGCCCGAACCAGAAGCCGCCCTGCCGGTCGGCACGGCCATCGTTCGACCGCGTGGAGGGGCTGCCGGCATGGACCAGCACCTCGTGCCGGCCGCTGGCCAGCTCGAATCGCAACAGCCCGATCTCCGAGGCGATCACAAGATGCCCCGCATCCAGCCAGCCCGCGGCCGAAACCAT
>JBKBVC010000077.1:0-7409 GCA_046289805.1 Tabrizicola sp. | reverse complement strand
GGCCATCGAGACGCTGATCTGGTGGGTCGAGGGGGCGGAGGCCTACAAGCAGGGCATCGCGATCCCCGGCGACGGAGGCCCGTGGGAGCGGCTCTGCAACAAGATGGCCACGGGCGCGGGCAAGACCACGGTGATGGCGATGATCATCACCTGGCAGGTGCTGAACGCGCTGACCTATCCGAAGCGGACCAAGGATTTCAGCCGCGCCGTGTTCATCCTGGCGCCCGGCCTGACCGTGAAGGAGCGGCTGCAGGTGCTCTTGCCCAGCGAGGGCAGCTACTACGACGAATTCAACCTGTGCCCCTCCGAGGCCCTGCGCCAGAAGCTGAACCAGGCGGAGGTGCTGATCGAGAACTGGCACACGCTGATGCCGCTGAAGGAAGCGGACCGTTCGGTGGTGAAGAAAGGGCGCGAGTCCGACGAGGCCTTCACGCGGCGCGTGCTGGGCAAGCTGGCGGCGCACAGGGACATCATCGTCATCAACGACGAGGCGCACCACGCCTACCGCAAGCCGCCCGAGGTGAAGATCAGCAAGAAGCATGCCGAAGAGCATGGCATCGACCTCGATGAGGCCACGCGCTGGATCGAGGGGCTGGACCGCATCCACAAGACCCGGCGCATCCAGCGCTGTTTCGACCTCTCGGCCACACCGTTCGCACCGACCGGCAAGAAGAGCACCGACACAGCGCTGTTCGACTGGATCATCTCGGATTTTGGTCTCAACGACGCGATCGAGGCCGGGCTGGTGAAGACCCCGCGCGTGGTGGTCCGGGACGATGCCGTCCCGGACGCCAAGACACTGCGCTCGAAACTCTACCACATCTACCGCGATCCATCCGTCTCCGAGGACCTGAACCGGGCGAAGGCGGAGCCGCACGAGGCGCTGCCAAAGCTGGTCCAGGACGCCTACACGCTGCTTGGCGCCGACTGGCGGGAAACCCGGGCACGTTGGCAGGAGGCCGGGCATCACTCACCGCCCGTCATGCTCACGGTCTGCAACCGCACGGAGACCGCGGCTCGCATCGAGACCTACTTCAACAAGGGCGATGCGCACTGGCCCGAACTGCACGCACCGACCCGAACGCTCCGGGTCGATTCCAAAGTGCTGGAGAAGGCCGAAATCGGCGAGACCGCGACCTCCGACAAGGATTACGAGGCGCGGCTGAAGGACATCATCGAGGCGGCGGACCTTCCCGCAACGCGGCGCCAGCAGCTCCTCGCCCTGAAGAAGGAGGAACTGCTGCGCGAGATCGTGGACAACGTCGGTAAGAGGCGTGCCGCCGGTCAGGATCTTCAGAACGTCATCTCGGTGGCGATGCTGTCTGAGGGGTGGGACGCAAAAAACGTGACGCACATCATGGGGCTTCGGGCCTTCACGTCCCAGCTGCTCTGCGAACAGGTTGTCGGGCGCGGGTTGCGCCGCGTGTCCTATGATACCGACGAGAACGGCCTGTTCCTGCCCGAATACGTCAACGTCTTCGGCGTGCCGCTCTCGATCTCGGAGACCGGCGAAGGCGGTGATGCGCCGCCACCGCCGAAGCCCACCACGCAGATCGAAGTGGTGCCCGACCGTGCGCATCTGGAACTTCGCTGGCCGAACGTGCTGCGCGTGGAGACAGTCGTCAAACCGGAGCTCGCCATCGCCTGGAACAAGGTCCAGCCGCTCGTGCTCGATCCCGCCAGCACACCGATCAGCGCCGAACTCGCCCCGGCGCTCGGCGGCGCGACGGACATGGGCAAGGTCACCGCGATCGACCTCGAGAAGCTACCGGATGGCTTCCGTCTTCAGCGCCTCGTATTCCAGGCTGCGCGGAAGGCATTTGCCGAGCTGAGCCATGGGTTCACCGGCACCCACGAGTATCTGGCGGCGCAACTCGTCAGGATCGTCGAGGCGTTCCTCAACTCCGACCGTCTCGACATCCCGTCGCTGTTTCACTCCGATCCGCTTCGCCGGCGGATCCTGATCGCGCTCAACATCGATCTCGTGGTCCAGCATGTGCTGAGCAATGTGACCGAGCAGAACACGGAACGTCTGACGCCGGTGTTCGACGAGGAAAACCCGATCGGTGCAACCGGGTTGATGCGCACCTGGTACACGACCAAGCCGTGCTTCCCGACGACCAAATCGCACATCAGCCATCTCGTTGGAGACTCTGCCTGGGAGGGTCACGCGGCAAATATCTTCGAGAAGCGCGAGGACGTTCTTGCCTACGCCAAGAACGATCACCTCGGTTTCCAGATCTACTACATGTGGGCGGGCTCCCGGCGGCGATACGTCCCGGATTTCCTTGTCCGCCTTGCTGGCGGCATGATCCTCGCGCTCGAGATCAAGGGCACCGACAGCCCTCAGAACAAGGCGAAGCGGGACGCGCTGAACGAATGGGTGAAGGCGATCAACGCAGCAGGCGGTTTCGGACGCTGGGCTTGGGATGTCGCGTTCAAGCCGGGCGAGGTGCAGGACATCATCACGAAGCACGCGACCGTCGCTGTGCCAGCAGAATAGAACTGGCGTTTCGTCCAGAGCGCGACAGAGTTGTTCGATCCCGGTTCCATCTCGATAGCGCCACCGGCATCGAAGTGTTTAGGTTGGGCTTCGAATTTATCTCTGAATTTCAGGAGTTTGCAGGCTCTACACCAAATCCGCGAAGTCGAAAGGTCCGGAGAATTTCGACCCTGAGAGACCGCTTCCAGGCCACCTGGCTGCAAGGGCAGTGCTCAGCCCCTCCCACATAACCCTCGAAAACAACGGAAAAATCCGGCCGGAGCCGGATCGGGAGAACGCTTTCGCGGGGGCACGTGGCGGAGACGAAGGGATTCGAACCCTCGAGACCCTTTGGAGGTCTGCGCCCTTAGCAGGGGCGTGCCTTCGACCACTCGGCCACGTCTCCGCCAGCCCGTCTATTTGGGAATGTCAGGAAGGGCAAGGGGAAAGGTGGCTCGCCGCAGGTTCCCCGCCCGCGCGGACGGGGCAGCGATGCCGGACGGATCGGGGCTCTGCACCAGTCAGGTCTGGGTCCGGTCGGGGCCGCGACGACAGGCCCGACGACAGGCCCATGGATTCCTGCCAGAGAATCTCTAGTTATAGGCAAGGCAACAAGGATGATGACAACGATGACAACGGATTTCACCCCCTTGAGTGCGCTTGCCGGGGGCGCCCTGATCGGCCTGGCGGCTGTCCTGCTGATGGGCCTGCACGGCCGGATCATGGGAGCCACGGGCATCCTGGGCGGCCTGCTGCGCGCCGGGGATTCCCGGGACTGGGCGCTTCGGGCGGCCATCGTCGCCGGGATGGCGGCCGGGCCGCTGGCGTATTTCCTCGTGGCGGGCAGCGCACCCGCGGTCAGCCAGCCGGTATCGCTGGCAGAGATCATCCTGGGAGGCCTGATCGTCGGCCTCGGCGTCAGCTATGGCGGAGGCTGCACCTCGGGCCATGGCGTCTGCGGCATCGCCCGTTTCTCGCGCCGATCGCTTGTTGCGACCGCCTGCTTCATGACCACCGCCGTCGTGACCGTCTTCGTGGTCCGCCATGTTCTGGGAGTCTGACATGCGCCTTGCCTCTGCCTTCGCCATCGGCCTGATCTTCGGTCTCGGCATCAGCGTCTCGGGGATGATCGACCCCGCAAAGGTGCTGAACTTCTTCGACCTTGCCGGGACCTGGGACCCCAGCCTCGCCTTCGTGATGGCTGGGGCGCTGGCCGTCGCCATTCCCGGCTACCGCCTGGTGCTCGGGCGTCCGCACCCGGCTCTCGCCCCCCGGTTCGAACTGCCCGACACCCGCCGCATCGACCGGCGGCTGATCCTGGGATCGGCCGCTTTCGGCATCGGCTGGGGGATTGCCGGCTATTGTCCGGGCGGGGCGCTGCCGGCCCTCGGCACCGGGGAACCCTCGGTGTTCGTCTTCATCGCGGCACTGATCGCCGGGATGCTCAGCGCCAGATGGCTGCAGACCCAGGGTCTCGCCCGCAAACCCGCCTGACTGTTGGAGGCACCATGACCGTAACACCTGACATGACCGTCAAGCCCGAGGTGACCGGCTTTTTCGATCCGGCGACCAACACCATCAGCTACGTGGTGAAGGACCCAGGCTCCAACGCCTGCGCGATCGTCGATTCGGTCATGGACATCGACTATGCCGCCGGGCGCATCACCTACACCCATGCCGACGAAATCATCGCCCATGTGCGATCGAAGGGCCTGAAGGTGGAGTGGCTGATCGAGACCCATGTCCACGCGGACCATCTGTCGGCCGCGCCCTACATCCAGAAACAGCTGGGCGGAAAGATCGGGATCGGCCGCAACATCACCATCGTCCAGGACACCTTCGGGAAGATCTTCAACGAAGGAACCGAGTTCCAGCGCGACGGATCGCAGTTCGACCGGTTGTTCGACGATGGCGACAGCTACCTGGTCGGCGGCATACGCTGCATCGCGATGCACACTCCCGGCCACACGCCCGCCTGCATGACCCACATCATGGGCGATGCGGCCTTTGTCGGCGACACGCTGTTCATGCCCGACGGCGGCTCGGCCCGGGCGGATTTCCCGGGCGGGGATGCGGGCCAGCTGTACGACAGCATCCAGAAGGTGCTCGCCCTGCCCGACGAGATGCGGCTTTTCATGTGCCACGACTACGGCCCGAACGGCCGCGACATCCGCTGGGAAACCACGGTGGGCGAGGAGCGGGCGCACAACATCCACATCGCCGGCAAGTCGCGGGAAGAGTTCATTGCCCTTCGCACCGCCCGTGACCGGACGCTGGCCATGCCGAAGCTCATCATCCCGTCCTTGCAGGTGAACATGCGGGGCGGCGACCTGCCTCCGCCGGACGCGGACGGCAAGCGTTTCCTCAAGGTCCCGATCAACGGGCTTTAGGCGGATCTGCGACCGGTCCGACGCCGGGCGTTCTGCTCAACCGGCGACCAGCTCCAGTCCCGGGGGCTGGGCCTTGAATGCGGGCAGCGCCCGGCGATCGGGCGCGAACGCAACCGGCAAGGCCTTGCCGCCGCGCCGGTTTCCCGGGTCGGGCGACACGAGGCCGGATGCAAAAACGCGGCGGCCGCTTCGGGCCGCCGCGCTGCAATCACGCCCTAAAACCGGCTGTCAGGGAACCGGGGTCGGGCCCGGGGTCGGTTGCGGATCGTCGTCGTTGCCGCAGGCAATCGCGCAGACCAGCACCAGACCGACGATGACCGGAACGATCCAGCCCGAGCGGGGCTTGGCGGCTTCGACGACCGGCTCTTCCTCGACCACAACCGGGCCACCCGCGTGGGCGGCCGAAGCGATCATCGCCGCCGCCAGCAGCGGCGCAGCAAACTTCTTCATGGCGTTTCCTTTCTCTTGTCCGGATAGGTCCGGGGACCGGTTGAACGCTAGGCCCCTGCCCGGAACTGCACAACGGATTCGTGATTTCCGTGAAGAATGAATCGTCGAAGTTGGCTTTCTTGCAACAGAAGTCGGGCAAGAACCGGATCCTGCGCCCCTCGCGGGGGCGCAGATCCGGCCTGCGTCACTTGTCCGGAGCGGGGGTCGGCGTGACCGGGACAGGATCGTCGTTGTTGCCGCAGGCAACCAGGCAGGCCAGCACAAGCAGGCCGACCACCGGCAGGATGCCCATGCGGCTTGCCGGCTTATCGGCAATCATCTCGTCGTTGCCCTCTTCGATGATGACGGGACCTCCGGCCTGGGCAACGGACGTCGCCAGGACCAGAGCCGCCAGCGACAGCGACGCAAGCATTCTCTTCATGTCTCTCCCCCATTGACTTACGGACGCTGCATTCCCGCCGGCGCCCTGCCCTACCCCGGTAATGCGCGAAAGGGGGGGCAGGCAATCCATTCAGCACGACGAATCCGGTTTCTCCACAGGATTCCGCCAATTTTCCCCAATAGGTTGTGCCGCATCCCGACCTTCCGACAAGATGCGCGATATGCGACTGATCGGACGGGCGGCCTGTCAGATCATGCCCGGCACCACCTGATCCGGCGGGCGATGGCCATCGGCAAAGGTCTTGATGTTGATGATGACCTTCTCGCCCATCTCGATCCGGCCCTCGATGGTCGCCGATCCCATGTGCGGCAGCAGGACCACGTTCGGCAGTTCGATGAGCCTAGGGTTGATGTCGTTGCCCTGCTCGTACACATCGAGCCCCGCCCCGGCCAGTTCCCCGGCCCGCAGCGCCCGGGTCAGCGCGTTCTGGTCGATCACCTCGCCCCGCGAGGTGTTCACCACCACGGCCGAAGGCTTCATCAGCTTCAGCCGCCGAGCATTCAGCAGATGAAAGGTCGAAGGCGTATGCGGACAGTTGACCGACACGATGTCCACCCGCGCCAGCATCTGATCGAGGCTTTCCCAATAGGTCGCCTCGTGTTCGGCCTCGATCTCGGGGCGCAGCCGCTTGCGGTTGTGGTAATGCACCTGCAACCCGAAGGCCCTGGCCCGCCGCGCCACCGCCTGGCCGATCCGGCCCATCCCGAGGATCCCCAGCCGCCGCCCGCCCAGCCGGCCGCCGAGGTTGGCCATCGGCGACCAGCCGGTCCAGCCGCCGGACTGCATCAGGTGCAACCCTTCGGGGATGCGGCGGATCACCGCCAGCATCAGCGCCATCACCATGTCGGCAGTGTCCTCGGTGGAGACGCCCGGCGTGTTCGACACCAGGATCCCGCGCTGCCGCGCGGTGGCCACGTCGATATGGTCGAAGCCCGCGCCATAGTTGGCGATCAGCTTCAGCTTGTCGCCCGCCTGTGCCAGAAGCCCCGCGTCGATCCTGTCGGTGATCGTCGGCACCAGCACGTCGGCCCGCCGCATTGCCGCCGCCAGTTCCTCGCGCGTCATCGGCTGGTCGGGGTCGCGCAACTCGACGTCGAACAGCTCCTTCATCCGCGTCTCGACCGCCTCGGGCAGGCGTCGCGTCACAACCACAGTGAGGCGGCTGGCAGGCATGGCGATCTCCCCGACACTTCCAAATCCGGCGTCCTTGGGGCAAGGTGCCGCCAAGCGGGGCGATGCACAAGACCCCGGCTGAGCGGTAACGGTGGCGGTGACGCAGGGACGCGGCACCCGGTGAGGCGGCAGATGATTCGGATCGCAGGCGTGGTGGCACTTCTGGGCGCGCTTGGCGGCAGCGCGCTGTCGGCGCAAGAGGGCGAGGCGCCAGCCGTCAGCGGCATGCCTTCTGCGATGCCCTCCGAAAAGCCCGCCGAAAAGCAATGCCAGCCCGATGTCGGCTGCGTGACCAACCTGCCCCTGCCCCGCTTCGTCTCGCTGAAAGGGAACGAAGGCAACGCCCGGCGCGGCCCTGGGCTCACGCACCGGATCGACTGGGTCTTCACCCGCGCCGGCATGCCGCTGAAGATCACCGCCGAATACGAGAACTGGCGCAGGGTCGAGGATGCCGAGGGCGCGGGCGGCTGGG
>JBKBVC010000076.1:2500-7433 GCA_046289805.1 Tabrizicola sp. | reverse complement strand
GCGCTGTTCCTTCTGGTGGCGACGATGATCGCCGTGGGCGGGCTCACACGGCTGACGGACAGCGGCCTGTCGATCACCGAGTGGCGTCCCGTGACTGGCGCGCTGCCGCCGATGTCCGACGCGGAGTGGCAGTCCGAGTTCGACAAATACCGGGCCATTCCCGAATACCAGTTGCAGAACAAGGGCATGTCGCTGGAAGCTTTCAAGTCGATCTACTGGTGGGAATGGGGGCACCGGCAGCTGGGGCGGGTGATCGGTCTGGTCTGGCTGATCGGGTTTGCGGGCTTTGCACTGGCAAGGCAGATCCCGCCGGGCTGGACCGGGCGTTTGCTGCTTCTGGGCGTGCTGGGCGGTGCGCAAGGGGCGATCGGCTGGTGGATGGTGTCCTCGGGCCTCGAAGGCGAGATGCTTGACGTGGCATCCTATCGTCTTGCGACGCATCTGGGCCTGGCCTTCGTGATCCTCGGGTTCCTTGCCTGGTATGTCTTCCTGCTCGGCCGCAGCGAGGCCGAGCTGATGACGGCGCGCCGGGGGCGTGAGGCGAAACTGTTCGGCCTCTCCACCGGGATGATGCATTTTGCCATTCTCCAGATCCTGCTGGGGGCGCTGGTGGCCGGAATCGACGCGGGCCGGGCCTTCCCCACATGGCCGCTGATGAACGGCCAGTTCTTCCCGGCGGATGCTTTCTATGTGCCGGACGGGCAGGGGGGCAGCCTGCCCGTCTGGCATGCCTTCTTCGAGAACCCCGGCCTCGTGCAGTTCATCCACCGCATGTCGGGCTATCTCTTGTTCGCCTTCGGGGTGGTGGTCTGGCTGCGCGGGCGCAAGTCGAGCTATCAGGCGACGCGCGCGGCCTTCGATCAGGTGATGGCGATGCTGGTCGTGCAGATGGGCCTGGGCATTGCTACCGTGCTGACCGTGGCGCATGTCCATGTCGCGATCACCCACCAGATCGGGGCGGTGATCCTCTGGGTGCTGATCCTGCGGGCCCGGCATCTGTCGCAATACCCCGTGGCGGGGTCGATCCGGGAAGGAACCGCATGAGCGCGTACGATGATCTGATGGCCTTCCAGCGCCAGACCGAGGCGCTGGCCCAGGTGGCCGGCCGGCTGGGCTGGGATCAGGAGACGGTGATGCCCGAGGGGGCAGCCGCGCAGCGAGCCGAGGAGATCGGGGCGCTGGAAGCGGTGCTGCATGCCCGGCGGACCGATCCGCGTCTGGCCGGCTGGCTGGCCGAAGCGCAGGCGCCCGACGCGGTGGGGGAGGCGCAGCTGCGGCTGATCCGGCGATCCTACGAGCGGACGATGAAGGTTCCGGCGAAGCTTGCCGAGGAAATCGCCGCGACGATGTCGCTGGCGCAAGGTGTCTGGGCGGACTGCCGGGCCAGGGAGGACGTGGCAGGGTTCCTGCCCACCCTCCGCAAGGTCGTGGACCTGAAGCGGGCCGAGGGCGCGGCGCTGGCCGCGGGGGGCGATCCCTATGATGCGCTGGTCGATGACTACGAACCGGGCATGACCGGTGCCGGCATCGCTCAGATGTTCGACGCGATGCGGCCGAGGCTGGTCAGCCTGCGGGAAAAGGTGCTGGGGGCCGAGGCGCCGATGGGCATTGTCGGGACCTTCGCGAAGGATGACCAGCTGGCGCTGAGCCGCGAGCTGGCCACGGTCTTCGGCTATGACTGGTCGCGCGGGCGGGTCGATCTGGCGGTGCATCCGTTCAGCTCGGGTTCTGGCCACGACGTGCGGATCACGACGCGGGTCAACGAGACCGATCCGTTCAACTGCTTCTATTCCACGATCCACGAGGTCGGCCACGCCGCCTACGAACAGGGGATCGACCTGGCCTATGCGCTGACGCCCATCGGACAGGGCGTGTCGATGGGGGTGCACGAAAGCCAGAGCCGCTCATACGAGAATCAGCTGGGTCGCAGCCGAGCCTTCACCGGCTGGCTGTTCGGCCGGATGCGGGAGGTCTTCGGAGATTTCGGCATCGCGGATGCGGAGACCTTCTACCGGGCGGTGAACCGGGTGCATCCGGGGTATATCCGCACCGAGGCCGACGAGGTCCACTACAACCTGCACATCATGATGCGCTTCGATCTGGAACGCGCGCTGATCCGCGGCGACCTGGACGTGGCCGATCTGGAAGCCGCCTGGAACGACCGCTTCCGCGCCGATTTCGGGGTGGCGGTGGACCGGCCCTCGAACGGGATGTTGCAGGATGTGCACTGGTCCTGCGGGCTGTTCGGCTATTTCCCGACCTACACGCTGGGCAATGTCTATGCCGGCTGTCTGGTCAAGGCGCTGCGGGCCGAGGTGCCCGGGCTGGATGCGATGATGGCCAGGGGCGACGTGTCGGCCGCGACCGGCTGGCTGCGCGAGCGGCTGCAACGCCACGGCGGGCTTTACGAGCCGCGCGAGGTCGTGCGGCGGGCCTGCGGGTTCGAGCCTTCGGAGGCGCCGCTGCTGGACTATCTCGAGGCCAAGTTCGCGGATATCTACGGGGTCTAGTCCCGGATCGGGCGGCTTGCCGGCGACTGCGTCCCTCCTCGCAAGGCGCCCCGACGCGGAGACGCAGTCGAACGAGGAGGTCGCCGAAGCCTCAGCGGCGGTCGATGAAGGCCTGGATGCCCCGGTCGGCCGAAGGCAGGAGCGCGTTCTCGACGATCGCCGCGCCCGCGACGCGATAGGCCTGGTCCAGCGGAAGGGCAAGCTGCGCACGGAAGGCACGCTTGCCGATACGGATGGCCTGCGGATCCTGCGCGGCGATCCGGCGGGCGAGCATCAGGGTCTCCTCGGCCAGCGCCTCGGGCGGTGCCAGCCGATTCACCACACCAAGCGCATGGGCGCGGGGAGCGGACAGGAATTCGCCCGTGGTCAGAAGCTCGAAGGCCAGGCCGGGGGCGAGGCGGCGCGACAGGGCAACTGCGGGGGTCGAGCAGAAGAGGCCGAGGTTGATGCCGTTCACGCCGAAGCGGGCGGTCTCGGCCGCGACGATGAGGTCGCAGGAACAGGCCAGCTGGCAGCCGCCAGCAGTTGCCACGCCCTGGACCCGGGCGATGACCGGCTGGGGCAGGGCGGCGATCTGCTGCATCACCGCCGAGCAGCGATCGAACAGCGCCTGGAACTGCGCGCGGCCGCCGTCGGGAGCGCTGCGGAAGCCCTGCATCTCTTTCAGATCGTGGCCGGCGGAGAAGGCCTTGCCCTCGGCGGCAAGGATCACGACGCGGATCTCATCATCCCCGGCGATCCGCTCGAACGCGGCGCCGAGCGCTGCCAGCATCGCCGTCGAGAGAGCGTTCAGCGTGCCGGGAGAGGCCAGCGTGACGGTGGCGATACCGTCCTGCACGTCGCAGGTCAGCGGAGCGGGGGGAAGGGGGCTGGCCACCTCAGGCCTTGGGCTTGAGGAACCGACCCTCGATCTGCGCGCCGCTTTCGATCACTAGCGCGGCAGTCGTGACATCGGCCTTGACCGCCGAGCTTGCCCGCAAGGTAAAGCTTTCGCAGCTGACCTTGCCGTCGAACTTGCCCTTCACCTCGACGGTATGAGCATTGACCGCCCCTTTGACGCGGCCTTCCTGGCCGATGATCAGACCATTGGCGGTGATGTTGCCGTCGATCTCGCCCAGAACCTCGACCGAGCCGGTCGAGGTGATCTCGCCGATGATGCGCAGGTCGGCCCCGAGAACCGAGCGCGCCGAGTTCGAGCCTGGGGCCGAGGGTCGCGGGGCTGCCGGAGCAGCCGGGGCGGAGGTCGGGTCGGAGGTCTTGGAGAACATGCGCGGCTTCCTTGGGAAAAGGGGTGCGTTGATAAGGGAGGAAGGCGGTTGCCCGGTCAAGGGGCGCGTTGGTCTGGCGGCGGCTTTCCCCGGACCGGATGTCGCTGGCAGGGCTGACAAGGGGGTGCAGGTTTGATCAGATGGCCGGGGAATCAGGGGGGCTTGCATGACGGACACGTTCTTCCGGCCGGTATCGGGCCTTGATCTGCCGCGCTTTGCCGGGGTGCCGACCTTCATGCGACTGCCGCATGTGCCCTTCGACCATCCGCGCTTTGCCGAGGTGCAGATCGGACTGATCGGGGCGCCCTGGGACGGGGGAACGACGAACCGACCCGGCCCGCGCCACGGGCCGCGCCAGTTGCGCGACCTGTCCACGATGATCCGGGCGGTGAACGCGGCGACCTGGGTGGCGCCGTTCGACCTGGCGCGCTGTGCCGATCTGGGGGACGTGGCGCCGAACCCCGGCGACCTGATGGATTCGATGGCACGGATGGAGGCGTTCTACTCGAAAGTCGTGGCGGCGGGCATCCGTCCGCTGACCGCTGGCGGAGACCATCTGTGCAGCCTGCCGATCCTGCGCGCTGTGGCGAAGGCGCGGCCCGTCGGGATGATCCAGTTCGATAGCCACACCGACCTGAACGATGTCTATTTCGGCACGTCCCGCTACACCCACGGCACCCCTTTCCGTCGAGCGGTGGAGGAGGGGCTGATCGACCCCGGACGCTATGTCCTGATCGGCATCCGTGGCACGGCCTATGGCCGCGAGGACTGGGATTTCGCGGAAGCAAACGGCATCCGCATCATCCCGATTGGCGAGTTCCATTCGCGGGGGCCTGAGGATGTGATGGCCGAGGCGCGCGAGATCGTGGGCGTGGGGCCGGTCTATGTCACCTACGACATCGACTTTGTCGATCCGACCTTTGCGCCCGGAACCGGGACACCCGAGGTCGGCGGGCCGACCTCCTGGCAGGCCTTGCAGGTCGCGCGGGGGCTTCGGGGCCTCGATGTGGTGGGGGCGGACTTGGTGGAGGTCTCGCCACCCTTCGATCCGAGTGGCGGGACGGCCTGGCTGGGGATCAGCCTGATGTTCGAGATGCTCTGCGTGATGGCGGAGCGGGGGGGGGGGGGGGGGGGGGGGGGGGGGGGGGCGGGGGC
>JBKBVC010000076.1:0-2490 GCA_046289805.1 Tabrizicola sp. | reverse complement strand
GGCTAGCCCCCCAGACCCCCCAGGATATTTGGAGAAGAGAAAGACATGACGCCCGAGACGATCATCACCAATGCGAAGGTCCTGACGATGGACGAAGGTCGCCCGCGGGCCGAGGCGGTGGCCTTTGCGGGTGGGCGCATTCTGGCGGTGGGCAGGCGGGCCGAAGTGGAGGCACTGGCGGGGCCCTCGACCAGGGTGGTCGATGCCGGCGGGCGGACGCTGTTGCCGGGCTTCGTGGAAAGCCATCTGCATCTGGTGTTGGGCGGAAACGAACTGTCGCAGCTGCAACTTGGTGGGGTCTCGGGCTTTGACGACCTGGCGCGGCTCTTCCGGGCTTACGCGGTCAGGAACCCCGGTCTGCCCTTGCTGATGGCGCAGGGGGCGGCCTACGAGATCCTCGACCATCCTGTCACGCGGCATGATCTGGACCGGGTGATCGCCGACCGTCCCATCGCGATGATGGCGCCGGACCACCATACCGTCTGGGCCAATACGGCGGCGCTGGAGGCGGCAGGTCTGCTGCACGGCGCGGCGATGCCGCCGGGGCATGTCGTGGTCATGGGCGCCGACGGGACCGCGACGGGGGAGCTGCTGGAATTCGAGGCATTCAGTCCGGTGCTGGCACTGACGGGCGACTTGCACCTGCAACTCGGGATCGCCACGGGCGGGGAACCCGAGCCCTGGCCCTCGGCCGAGCAGCGCGCGAAGGACAAGGAAAAGATCGCGGCGGGTCTTGCGCATTGCGCCATGCACGGGATCACCAGCATGGTGAACATGGACGGCAACCGCTACACCTGCGTCCTTCTGAAGGAGATGGAAGCCGAGGGGCGGCTGACCGCGCGGGTGAAGGTGCCGTTCCACTTCAAGCCGCACATGGAGCTGTCCGAGCTGGACCGGGCGTCGGCCATGGCGGCAGAGTTCACCGGCGACTGGGTGATGAGCGGCTTCGTCAAGATGTTCATGGACGGGGTCGTGGACAGCCGCACGGCCTACATGCTGCACCCCTATCCTGGCACGACGGAACGCGGCGCGCCGCTGTTCGAGGCGGAGCGGTTCAAGGAGATCTGCCGGGAGATCTCGCGCCGTGACCTTCAGATCGCGGTCCATGCTATCGGCGACGGGGCGGTCAGGCAGACGATCGACGGCTACGAGGCGGCGGGGCGGCCCGACCTGCGCCACCGGATCGAACATATCGAACTGATCGACCGGGCCGACGTGCCGCGACTGGGGGCCCTGGGGATCACGGCCAGCGTTCAGCCGCCCCACCCGCCGGGGGCGATGGATTTTCCGATGTCGACGATGGAGCACGTCTTCCACCGGGACCGTTGGAAGGATGCCTATCTGACCCGGACGCTTGCGGAACATGGCGCTCCGCTGGCGTTCGCCTCGGACTGGCCGGTCACGGATGTCAGCGTGATGCGCGGCATCCAGGCGGCGTTGACGCGGGTGCCCTACGAGGGTTGCCAGGATGAACGGGTCAGTCTGATGGACTGCCTGCGCGCCTACACGGCGGGCGGCGCCTGGGCCGCCCACATGGAAGGACTGACGGGGACCCTGCGCGAAGGGATGGCCGCCGACCTGGTGCTGGTCGACGGCGACATCGAGGCGATTCCGGCCGAACGGCTGGGCAGGACGGGAATTGCGCTGACGATTGCCGGGGGCAGGGTGACGCACGACCCGGCCGGCATGGCAGGCGGCGTGACCTAAGGCATTGTTCCCAAACGGGAAGATGCGTTCTTCGGAAAAATCGTCATCGTCCCGTCATTTTCCGCTTGCGGGTCCCGAAAGCCGGGACTAAATACCCTCTCACCGAAGCGGAACGGCGGCGGTGAGGGGCGGAAGCGGACGGAAACGGAAGCGAAGGCCCGGAAAATCTGAAGGCAAGGCGCGAGGGATACGCCAAGAAGTTGGCGGATCGCACGTTTTTTGTCTGAGGGTGGCTCTTTGACAGGTTTGGTTGATGAGGGGATATGCGGGCGGTTTGGGCGCATCGGCGTCTAACGTCTGGCATATCGGCCTACTAGGGTTTCGGCCCGATGATGTAGGTGTCAGCTTCACTACTTTTGGGTTCTTGTTGCTTCGGCAACTTGAGCGCATTGGTAGAGACTGATCTTGTCCCTGTGACGGGGATGAGACAGATGTGCGAAGGTTCGACGTCAAGGATAGCGCGAGAGCGCTTTCAACTTGAGAGTTTGATCCTGGCTCAGAACGAACGCTGGCGGCAGGCCTAACACATGCAAGTCGAGCGCCCCGCAAGGGGAGCGGCGGACGGGTGAGTAACGCGTGGGAACGTGCCCCAAGGTACGGAATAGCCCCGGGAAACTGGGGGTAATACCGTATGTGCCCTACGGGGGAAAGATTTATCGCCTTGGGATCGGCCCGCGTTGGATTAGGTAGTTGGTGGGGTAATGGCCTACCAAGCCGACGATCCATAGCTGGTTTGAGAGGATGATCAGCCACACTGGGACTGAGACACGGCCCAGACTCCTA
>JBKBVC010000075.1:0-7451 GCA_046289805.1 Tabrizicola sp. | reverse complement strand
CAGGCCCAGCCGCGTGGTGGCGCCCACCAGGGTGAAGGGTTGCAGGTCGATCCGCACCGTCCGCGCCGCCGGCCCTTCGCCGATCACCAGGTCCAGCGCGAAATCCTCGAGCGCGGGATAGAGCACCTCCTCGACCACCGGCGACAGCCGGTGGATCTCGTCGATGAACAGCACATCGCGCGGCTCCAGATTGGTCAGGATCGCCGCCAGGTCGCCGGGCTTGGCCAGCACGGGACCCGAGGTCATGCGGAACCCCACCCCCAGTTCCCGCGCCATGATCTGGGCCAGCGTGGTCTTGCCCAGACCGGGGGGGCCGTGGAACAGCGTGTGGTCCATCGCCTCGCCCCGCATCCGGGCGCTTTCGATGAAGACCGCCAGGTTGGCTCGCGCCTCGGCCTGGCCGATGAACTCGTCCAGCATCTGCGGGCGCAGGGCCTTGTCGGTGTCCTCGGGCAGCCTCTCGGGGCGCAGGGTGGGATCCGGGGTCATTTCGGCGCCATGAGTTTCAGCGCGGCACGGATCAGCGCGGCTGCGTCAGCTTCGGGCAGATCGCCCGCAACGGTGGCCACCGCCTGCGCCGCCTCGCCCTGGCCATAGCCCAGGTTGACCAGCGCCGAGAGCGCATCGGCCGATGCCGCCGCGCGTCGCGTGGCCCCCTCGTCAACCCTTGCGGGCTGCTTCGGTCGGGGCGCGTGCTCGACCAGCTCCGGCTCTGCGGCAGTGGCTCCGGCCGCAAGGCCGGCACCCGAAGCCATGATCCCGGGCGCCTTGGCCTTCAATTCCAGGATGATCCGCTGGGCCAGCTTGGGCCCCACTCCCGGCGCGGCCTGGACGCTGCGCGCATCGCCCAGGGTGATCGCCCTGCCCACGCCCTCGGCGCCCAGCGTGCCGAGGATCGCCATCGAGGCCTTCGCCCCCACTCCTTGCACCGTCATCAGGAGACGGTGCCATTCCTTCTCCAGAAGCGTCGGGAAACCGAAGAGCTGCAACAGATCCTCGCGCACCAGAAGGTCGGTGTAGAGGCTGACCGCTTCGCCCAAGCCGGGCAGGGCGGCCAGGGTGCGCTCGCTGACATGCACGATATAGCCCACGCCGCGCACGTCGATGAGCACGTGGTCGGAACCCCGCCAGTCCAGCCGACCCGAGATGCGCCCGATCATTCCGCAGCCCTCAGCGCCGCGGCCAGCCGGCCCGAGGACTGCAGGTGATGCGCATGGCAGATCGCCACGGCCAGCGCATCCGCCGCGTCTGGCCCGGCGACCTTCACCCCCGGCAGATGCAGCTTCACCATGTGATCCATCTGGACCTTCTCCGCATGTCCCACGCCCACCACCGTCTTCTTCACCGCATTCGGCGCGTATTCTCCGACCGATAGACCGAACTGCGCCGGCACCAGAAGCGCGATGCCCCGCGCCTGGCCCAGTTTCAGCGTCGCCACCGCATCCTTGTTGACGAAAGTATGTTCCACCGCCGCCGCCTCGGGTTGCCAGAGCCGCAGGACCTCGGTCAGCTGGGCATGCAGCGACATCAGCCGCACCGCCAGATCGCCGTCGGACCCGTCCGAGTGGCAGATGCCGTTGGCAACATGGGTCAGGCGCGAGCCCGCGACGTCGATCACCCCCCAGCCCAGGTTCCTCAGCCCCGGATCGATGCCTATGACCCGCATCTTGTCCCCGTGTTCCTGCCTGCCACAAGGGCTAGCACGAAAAGAGAACATCCGCCAATGGGTTTCGCGGATCACGCGGGGGGCTGCGGATACATTTTGCGCTTGCAGAATGCGACTGGCTGTCGCAGAAAAGCGACGCGGCGGCGCGGTTCTCTCTGAACCATCTGAAAAAAGTGACAAAAATTCGCCACACGTCATGCGTCCGGTGCATGGCGGAGTTGCCTTGCCCACGCTTGCTTTGCACATGCAGCAACACTATCTGGCAGCGGGTGAGGGAATGAGCCCTCATTCTGAGCAGTATGTGAACAAGGAAGAACCGCCATGGCCGCTGTCGAGACGACCCGCCCGGCGCCCTACGGCGCCATCACCACCTACCGTGCCATCAATGCCCTGTCGAACATCGCGCTGGCGATCCGGCTTTGGAACGATGCCCGCGTCACCCGCAAGGCGCTGAACAAGCTGTCGGACCGCGAACTGGACGATATCGGCCTGTGCCGCGGCGACATCGAGCGCATCGGGCGCTGAGGCTAGAGCCGTCGGCATCGCTTGCCGGCGCCAGCCTTGCAATCGCAGACAGACAAGAACGCAGACAGACAAGAAATCGGGCCGCATCGGAAGATGCGGCCCTTCGTCACTGAATACGCTACAAGAAAAAACGGAAGGTTCAGCGCGGAAACAGCGACTGCAACTGCGCGGAGACCATCAGCGTGACCGGGTCTGCCTGCATCAGCCATGCGCCCACCGGATCGAAACCGTCACCCGCTGCCAGCGCGCTGACCCGGTTCTCGTAGGTCTGTGCGCCAACGAAGTAGTGGATGACGCCCTTGATCCCGATACCCATGGCGAGGACGAGGACAACCGGTTTGACAAGCTTCAGAAGGCGGCTTCCGCCCCGACCAGCCGCCTTGCGACCGACCGTGCCCGCCGCCTCGAAGCCGTAGCCCTTGGCATGAGATTTCTCGATCCGCGCGACGCGGCTGTAAAAATCATTAAGATTTGGATCAACCCACATATCTCTCACCCAGAGTGGCAGCTCTGACGTTCAATTTCTGCCGCATGCTTGTGGCGAAATTGCGGCGCATTCGTCAGGTTGGGGTCAGTCCCGCGCCAAGTCAAGAATTGTCCACGATTTCAGGACCGTTGTAGAACAAGCGTCGACCATTCTCCGATATCGTCCCTGTTTTGCAGACAAAGCCCGGCGGCCTGATAGGCGGCGATGACCGAATCTGCTTGCACAGCGAGAAGACCGGACAGGATCGCTCTGCCCCCGGTTGCAAGGTGAGTCGAAATTCCGGGGGCGAGCTCGATCAGCGGGCCTTTCAGAATGTTGGCGAAGATCAGATCGAAGGGTGCGGCCGCCTCGATCCTGCGATGATCGAGGCCGGCGGCCTCCAGACACTCCACGCGCCCCTGCAAGCCGTTGATCGCCACATTCGCCTCGGCCACGTCCACGGCGACCCGGTCGATGTCGCTGGCGATGACCAGCGCGTCCGGCAGCGTTGCCGCCGCCGCCATCGCCAGAACCGCCGTGCCGCAGCCGATGTCGGCCACTTTCGCGGGGCTCCAGCCCTCGTTCAGCAGGCGGTCGAAGGCCAGAAGGCAGCCAAGGGTCGTGCCATGATGCCCGGTGCCAAAGGCCACCGTCGCCTCGATCTGCAAGGGCACCCGCCCGGTCGGCACCCTGTCGGCGTCGTGCGAGCCATAAACGAAGAAGCGTCCGGCCTCGACCGGCGCCAGTTCCCGGCGGACCTTGGCGACCCAGTCGATGTCGGGAAGTTCGGACAGCGCGAAGGTCCGTGCACCGAAAGCGGTGGCGAGCACCTCGAGCATCACCTCGTCCGGCGGCTCCAGGAAATATGCGCCGACCTCCCAGAGGCCG
Organism: Tabrizicola sp.; assembly: GCA_046289805.1. GTDB lineage: Bacteria > Pseudomonadota > Alphaproteobacteria > Rhodobacterales > Rhodobacteraceae > Tabrizicola. Next base: position 3,906 of record JBKBVC010000075.1, on the reverse strand, counting down.
GAGCCGTCCTCGATCTCGAACACCCCGACGCCGGTGGGCTCGGGGTCCATCCGTTCCATCGCGGCAGCCAAGGCTTGCGCGGCGTCTTCGCCGGGTAGGGTTGTCAGGGCGGAATAGGTGGGCATCGGCAGGCACTCCTTTGCCTTGGCCCTTACGCCGCCGAGGACAGGGTGACAAGCACGGACCGGCCCGGAGGCCGGGCGGGGCCACCCCTTCAGGCCTGGACGCCGGTCCCGATCGGGCAGGTCACGCCCGTTCCGCCGACGCCGCAATAGCCTCCGGGATTCTTGGCCAGATATTGCTGGTGGTAGTCCTCGGCGTAATAGAAGGTCGGCGCGGGCAGGATCTCGGTGGTGATCGGGCCCATGCCGGCGGCCCGAAGCGCCCCGGCATAGACGGCCTTCGAGGACTGTGCGGCCGCCATCTGCGCCTCGTCGTAGCAGTAGATCCCCGAGCGGTAGGTCGATCCCACGTCGTTCCCCTGCCGCATGCCCTGGGTCGGGTCATGGCCTTCCCAGAACACCTTGAGCAGATCCTCGTAGCCGATGCGCCTGGGGTCGTAGATCAGGCGGACCACTTCGTTGTGGCCGGTGAGTTGCGTACAGGTTTCCTTGTAGGTCGGGTTCGGCGTATAGCCCCCGGCATAGCCGACCATGGTCAGCCAGACGCCCGGTATCTGCCAGAACTTCCGCTCTACCCCCCAGAAGCAGCCCATGCCGAACATGGCCTCTGCCATGCCCTCGGGCACCGGCGATTTCAGCGGGATGCCAGAGAGGAAGTGCGTTTCGGCCGTCGGGATCGGCTCGGCCCGGCCCGGCAGCGCCTTGTCCGGTGTGACCATTTCGGTGGACTTGCGGGTGAAGAACATGGCGGACCTCCGTTTGCGTGCAAATATAGGGCGCGCCGGTCCGGGTGCCAGCCTACTCTGCCGGTTGCGGCAGGCCGCGGGAAAACACCGTTTCGTAACCGGGCGAGGGGTGCCGGGGGATCAGGCAGATCAGAGCAAAGGCGAACAGGGCCATTCCCGCGCCCAGAAGGAACACGTTCTCAGGCGAGCGTGCCCAGAGATAGCCAAGCGCGGCGGGCAGGAACACCGCCGCGATGTGATTGATCGTGAAGGCCACCGCCGCCGTGGGGGCGATGTCGCGCGGATCGGCGATCTTCTGGAAATAGGTCTTGAGGCTGAAGGACAGGGCAAAGAACAGCTGGTCGAGGATGTAGAGCCCTCCGGCGATCACGATCCCCCAGCCGAACCAGTAGAGCCCTCCATAGGCCAGAAACACCAGCGTCAGGCCGATGTATTCGAAACCCATAACATTGCGTTCGCCAAAACGGCCAAGCGCCCGGCCCATCGCCGGGGCCACCGCCATGTTGATCAGGTAGTTCAGCAGAAGGAGGGCCGTCATCTCGGACACCTTCATCCCGAAGCGTTCTACCATCATGAAGCCCGCGAAGACCACGAAGATCTGCCGCCGGGCGCCGGCCATGAACTGCAGCGCGTAATAAAGCCAGTAGCGCCGGCGCAGGACCATGTGCCTGTGCTGCGGATGCGGCGACTGGAACTGCGGGTAGGCGAGGGCGGCAAACAGCACGATCAGCAGCGTCAGACCGCCCGAGGCCAGATAGACCGTATTGTAATCCAGCCCCAGCGCATCCCACAGCGCGACGATGGCGCCATAGGCGGCCAGCGACGCCCCCGCGCCGACCGCCACGATCCGGCCCAGCACGATCGGTGCCCGGTCCTTGTCGATCCATTGCAGTTGCAGCGACTGGTTCACCGTCTCGAAGTAGTGAAAGCCGATCGAGGACAGGAGCGTGCAGACGAGAAGCCCGGTGAAGGAGGGAAACCAGGCCGTGACCGCCGTCGCCGCCCCGAGGAGCGCCAGGGCGATCAGCGCCAGCACCTGTTCCCGCATGACCAGCAGGATCAGGATCACCCCGATGGCCAGGAAGCCCGGAATCTCGCGCACGGTGTGCAGCCAGCCGATTTCCTTTCCCGTAAAGCTGGCGACCTCGATGACGAAATTGTTCAGCAGTGCCGACCAGGTGGCAAAGCTCAGCGGCATCGCCGCGGCCATGAGGTAGAGCAGCGCCTCGGGCCGCCGCCAGCGCGGCAGGGTCCGGGTTTCGGCAAGAGACATCAGCGGGCTGGACATCGTTCCCCAATACAGGCCCCTGCGCCGCCGGCAAAGCCAAAGCTTGTGCCCGGAACAATCCGCAGCTGCGGTCCCGGGTGGCCGGGGGCGGGGTTGCCCTTCCGCCCGCGCCGGGTGTAGAGGGGCGCATCACCGAAACGGGACCGAGGGTAGGGCCATGGCAGGCCATTCGAAATGGGCGAACATCCAGCATCGCAAGGGCAAGCAGGACAAGCTGCGCTCGAAGATGTTTTCCAAGCTGTCGAAGGAGATCACCGTCGCGGCCAAGATGGGGATGCCCGACCCCGACATGAACCCGCGGCTGCGTCTGGCGGTCAAGGCGGCAAAGGCGGCGTCCATGCCGAAGGACGTGATCGACCGGGCGATCAAGAAATCCCAGGCGGGCGATGCGGCGGATTACACCGAGATACGCTATGAAGGCTATGGCGTGAACGGCATCGCGATCATCGTCGAGGCGATGACCGACAACCTGAATCGCACGGCATCCAACGTGCGGTCCTATTTCACCAAGTGCGGCGGCAACCTCGGGACGACCGGCTCGGTCAGCCACAGCTTCGACAGGGTGGGCGAGATTTCCTATCCGGCTTCGGTCGGATCGGCCGATGACGTGATGATGGCGGCGCTTGAGGCAGGCGCCGACGATGTCGAGTCGGACGAGGACGGCCACTGGATCTATTGCAAGGTCGAGAACCTGTCCGAGGTTTCGGACGCGTTGGAGAAGACTCTCGGGGAGTCGACCGAATCCAAGCTCGTCTGGAAGCCGCACAGCCGGACGGAGGTCGATCTCGAGACGGCGCAAAAGCTGATGCGGCTGATCGATCTTCTGGAAGAGGACGACGACGTGCAGACCGTGACGCACAATTTCGACGTGCCCGAGGATGTCGCGGCGCAGCTCTGACCGCCCTTGACCGACTGGCGAGGCCCCCGATGCGGGGGCCTTCTGTCTTGAGGATGACCTGAATCAAGGACCGCCGGCCTTTCCGGATGCAGTCTTGCCGCAGCAACACGAGGCGGAGGATGTAGGCGATGCGCTGGATCGGGTTGGCGGCGGGTCTGGTCTGTGCGGCCGGGGTGGCCCTTGCCGAAGGCGAAACCGAGGTGGGCGATGCCGTGACCGGGCAGGCGCTGTTTCAGGCCCATTGCGCCGTCTGCCATGGCCGCGAGGCGAGGGGAGACGGACCGATGGCGCCCGTCCTGCTGGTGCAGCCGGTCGATCTGACGACACTTGCGGCGCGCCACGGCGGGACCGTTCCGCTGGAGCGCGTGGCCGCGCGGATCGACGGGCGCGATCCGCTGGTGTCGCATGGCAGCGACATGCCGATCTACGGGCAGTTCTTCGAGGGCCGCGACGTGACCCTGCGCACTGATGCGGGCCAGCCGATGCTGACCAGCCAGCCGATCGCCGATCTGATGGCCTGGCTGCTGACGATCCAGCAGTAATCCATGTCCGCCGGCACCGCCCGGGACTGCGGTGAAGGTCTCTTGCGAATGTCCTTGCAATCCTCTGCCGGAGGGCGCATGTGCAGGGGGCAGGGTTTCATTCTTTCGTCTTCTGTCTGCTTCGGCCTTCAGCTTCGATCGACACGACACTTGGGCCGGGCCACCGCATGTCGCGGGTGGCAACATGACAGGAGAGATCACGATGGCCAATGGCACCGTGAAATGGTTCAACGCCACCAAGGGTTTCGGCTTCATCGCCCCCGCAGGCGGATCGAAGGACGTGTTCGTCCACATCACCGCTCTGGAACGC
>JBKBVC010000074.1:0-7482 GCA_046289805.1 Tabrizicola sp. | reverse complement strand
GCCTGCTACGACGAGGCGACCGGCACGCTCTGTTCCGCCGACAAGGCGGTGCAGAACAGCTATCTGTTGTTCGACGGCCTGCACCTGACCGAGGCCGGCCAGCGCATCCAGGCGGATTACTATCGCGCGATCCTGGGGCAACTGGACGGCTCCGCCCATGACCTGCCGGAAAGCATGGCGCATTTCGCGCTCGGCAAGTTGGATCAATCGACCGCGCGCACCCGCGATGCCCGCTTCGCGGCCTGGGCCGCTCCGGTTCCGCAGCAGGGCCTCAGCTTCTCCGCCGATGCAGGGGTCGGGTCGGAGAGCGGTAGCCTTGCAGGTCTTGGTGTCGGCTGGTCGGACGGTGTTGACTGGACCTTCCGCTTCGACGCCGCGCGGCAGGGAGGCGGTATCGGCGGCGTGCCGGGGTCTTCGGACTTCGACGGCTGGTCGGTCGTCCTGTCGGGCGAGCGGCGCTGGGGCGATTTCCGTCTGGGTGCCAGCGTTGGCAGGCTGAGCGGTGGCGCGACGGGCTTCCGCACCATGCCGGTCGCCCTGATGCGCGCCGACCATGAAGCCGATGTCGAGGGCCAGTTCGCGGAGATCGCCGCCGGCTATGTGGTCGAACGCGGCGCCCTGACGATCCAGCCCGCCGCCTGGCTGCGATGGTCCGAGGTCAACGTCGGCCGTTTCACCGAACGCGGCGACACCGGGCTGGAGATGGCCTTCGACGGGTTCTCCACCTCGGGCGTCGTGGCCGGTCTGGGTGTGGACCTGCGCTATGCCGCGACGGATCGTATCACCCCCTGGCTGAGCGTAAGCTGGGAAGAAGCCATCTCGGGCTTTGACGGCACTCTGACCGGACGCCTGGTCGACAACTCAGGCCGCGACATCACCCGGGCCTTTGACCTTGGCGGCGGCGCGGGCGAACTGCGCCTTGGCGCGGACATCGACCTTGGCGGTGCCACACTTGGTCTGGCGGGTTGGGCCAACACCGACAGCGACGCGGGCGCCTATGCCCGTGTGAGCTGGCTTTTCTAGGGGAGGCCGGGCCTTGCAACGGTTTCACATCAATGGGAAACTCCGCCTTGCACTCCTGACGGTGAGGCGCTGGTTGGATGCTGTCGCGGCCCTGCTTCTGGTTGGGCTCGGCCAGGGGTTGCTTCTGGCCGGGCTTCTTCTGGTGCGCCGCGACCTGCGGAGCGCCTCGACGCTGTTCCTCGCGGGGCTGATCGCGGCGGTCACGTTGTCCGGACTCGAGGATGCCGCGCTGCGCTTCGGCTGGCTGGCCGACAGACCGGAACTGGCCGGTCTGTCGCTGCTTCTGCTGCCCTTCGTCGGCCCTTGCCTCCGGGGCCATTGCGAGGCGGTGCTGGACGCCGATTGGCGTCTCCGCCACCGGCACTGGTACTGGTTCGTCTCGATCGGGCTGGGGCTTGCCTTCGCGGTGCTGTTCCTGATGCAGCCGTCGGCGCTGCGGCTTTCGATCCTGACCGATACCGCCGACCCGGACGATCCCGCGGCGGCTTCGGCGGCGCTGGCGCTGATCGTGGTCTATCTGATCACGGCGCTTGCGGTGGCGGTTGCGCTGTTCACCAGCTACCGCGACCTGCGCGCACGCACGCGCGGGGTCGAGGTCGCCGACCCGATGGCTGCGCGCCTGGTCTGGCTGCGCGGACTGATCGGGTTGTCGGGGCTGGCCTGGCTTGCCTATGCCGCAAGCCTGCTCGCCGGACTGATCCCCGGCCTGCCGGCGGCAACGGTGCAGTCGGTCTCGTCGGTCGTTCAGGTCGCAACGCTCTATGGCATCGGTCTCATCGGGCTGGTGCAGCCCGACCGGATGCTGCCCCCGCCGGGCGAGATTGTCGCGGCCATCCTCGCCCCGGCCAGCGCGAAATACGGCCGCGCGGCTCTGGCACCCGACGAGCGCGCGCGCCTCGCCAAGGCCATCGAACGGGCGATGCACCGAGAAAAGCTCTACCGCGACCCGCTGCTCAGCCTGCCGCGGCTTGCGTCCGCCGTGGGGTCGAGCCCGAATGACGTGAGCCAGGTGCTGAACGCGCATTTCGGGCTGGGCTACCACGACTACGTTTCGCGGCTGCGCGTGGCCGAGGCGAAGCGGATCCTGAACGATCCCGACCGGACCGAAACCCTGCTGGAGATCCTGCTCGAGGTCGGCTTCAACTCGAAATCCGTGTTCAATGCCGCCTTCAAGCGTGAGACCGGGCTGACACCGTCCGAGTTCCGCCGCCGCGCGCTGTCTGCCGACCAGACGGACCCAGCCCGATGAAACGCCTTGTGCTTGCGACCGTGGCATTTGTCGGGGTCGCCTTGTCGCCTGGGGCACAGGCTCCGGTGGCCCCGGACGCGCAGGCCATTGCCGAACATGTCCGGCAGGCGCTCGCCCGCGACCGGGTGCCGGGGGCGGCTGTGGCCGTGATCTGGCGAGGAGAGGTTGTCCTGCTGCAAGGCTTCGGCACGGACGGCGTGGGACGGCCCGTCACCCCTCATACCGGCTTTCGGCTGGGGTCGATGAGTAAGGCCTTCACGGCCCTTGCCGTGATGCGGGCGGTCGAGGCGAACCAGCTTTCGCTCGACGCCCCGGTGCAGTCCGTCCTGCCCGATTTCGCCCTGACTGATCCGCAGGCGGCGGCGCGCATCACCCTGCGCCAGCTTATGGCCCACACCAGCGGCCTGCCGCGCACAGCGCCGCGCACAGCGCCGCGCGCCGCGCCCGAGGCGCCGCTGGCCGACCATGTGGCTGCACTCGCCAAAGCGGAACCTGCGGCTGAACCGGGCGAACGGCACATCTATTCCAGCCCGAACTACCTTGTCGCGGCCCGGATGCTGGAGGTCGCGACGGGCACGCCCTTCGCCGACGTGCTATCCGACACGGTCTTCGGGCCGCTCGGGCTTTCCGACACTCTGGTGACGGCAGCCGATGACCGGGGGGGCCGCTTCGCCCCCGGCCACCGCTACTTGTTCGGGTTTCCCTTGGTCGCGTCCTTGCCCGAGGAGCCCGGCCGGCTGGCTACGGCGGGCGTCATTTCGACCGCCGCTGACATGGCGCGATTCCTGCGTTTCCAGCTGGGCGACGGCGCCTGGGAAGACGGAAGGCTGCTCGGCCCCGCTCTCATGGCCGAAATGCAGCGCGGCACCACCGAAGGCGACGGGTTCCGCTATGCGATGGGCTGGCGCGAGAGCCGGATAGGGGCCTTCCGCGCCCTGCACCACGGGGGCATCCTGCCCGACTTCCGCGGCAAGATGGTGCTTCTGCCCGAGCTTGGCAACGCCGTCGTCGTTCTGACCAATGCCTCGACCCTGATGCCCCTGCCGGCTGCGCCGACGAGCCACCGGCTTGCCGACGAGATCGCGCGCAACCTTGTGGGTGAACCGCTCCGGTCGTCCACCTTCGGCTTCGGCACCGCGGTGCTGGCGGTCTGGTCCGGCCTGGTGTTGCTCCTCGCCGCCCAGCTTCGCGCGCTGGTCAGACCCCGCCCGCGCAAGCGCTGGCCTTGGGTCCGGGCAGTCTGCGATCTCGGTGCGGCCCTCGCCCTGACGCTGCTGCCGCCCCTTGCCTTCGGCCTTTCATGGCAGGACCTCTGGCTCGGCGCGCCGGATCTGGTGATCTGGAGCGCACTCATGATCGCCCTTGTCGGTGCGCAGTGTGTTCGCGGCGCTCGACGAACGGTCGCGCTCCAGGAGGCCGAACAGAAGTCTGTCTCGAGGTAGACCCCCGCGCAGTCAGGGGCGACCGCGGCGGCCGTCGCGCCGGCGCCGTCGTTGCGGACCAGCTGCCAGTTCGAATGCGTGCCGCGCCGGAAGCCGATACAGATGCAGTTCACTACGGCGGCGAATGTCAGGGTGGTGCCAGCCTGGCGATGGAACCGTAACGCCCGAACAAGCCCATGCCGGTCGCCTGCAACGTCGTCATGGTCGCCCGGCATCGCCTTGCAGGTCGCGGCGTCCAGCAAGACCTCGGTCAGCTTGCCCGAGGCATCGGACACCTTGAGCGCGATACCCAGCGCGCCGTCCTCATGCATGTATTCGGCCCAAAGCACCTTGCCCCCCCGCGCCTCGGCCCCGGTGATGATGCCCTGACCGGCCGCTTCAGCCGCGCGGATGGCGTCGGTCGGCCTCAGCTTGGCGCCCGGCAGGGGCTGCACGCCTCGGCCCGGCCCATGGTGCTGACGGCACCACCCAGGGCAAGGCAGCCGGCAAGCGTGGCCGCGACACTGCGCGGGAAAGGGAACTTCGGTTTCATCTGCATGGATCACGCGGTTGGCTATCGGCGCCGACCGCCGCTGCCATGCGCCCAATCTGGTCCCCCGTCGTGCCTGCCGCCTGTCGTGCGAGTTGAAAGTTTGATATGCACCGAAAAGGGATACGAGGATTGCAACGATGACCGTCGAAACACGGGCAACACGCACAAGCGCTGGTGGCCAGGGGGCTGACCGCCGCCGCCGCCCGCACCCGGCCCGCCTCGGGGCCAAGACCGCATGACCCTGCCGCATCCCCGCTTTCTGGCCTTTCTGGCGGTGCTCGCAGCCGCAAGTCTTGCCGCGGCTTACCGCCTGCCCGTCGAAGAGGCCGCCATCCTGGGCTTCGATCTGGCCGCTGGCGTATTCATCGCGACCTCCCTGCCGCTCTGGGCGGTGGATAGCGCCGACGATGCCCGTGCCCGCGCGGCGCGCGACGATGGCGGGCGGGTGCTTCTGATGCTGACGGCGCTGGCCGCGCTGGCGGCGGTTCTGCTGGCGCTGGGGCGGATGGTCGAGGGGCGCAGTCACCTGACCTCAACCGATTTCGCGATCGTCGCGGGAACGCTGGTGCTGGCCTGGCTGTTCTCGAACCTGGTCTATGCCTTCCACTACGCCCATCTCTACTACGATCAGGTCGAGGCGGGCGATGCGGGTGGGATCCTCTTTCCCGAGGGCGGGAAGCCGGTTTTCGCGGATTTCGTCTATTTCGCCTTCGTGATCGGCATGACCAGTCAGACGGCGGATCTCGACATCGCGTCGCGGCGAATCCGCCGGGTGGTCACGCTCCACGGCCTTTTCGCCTTCTTCTTCAATCTCGGCGTGCTGGCCATGACCATAAACGTGCTCTCGGGCGTGCTGTGACGCCCGAGAGCGAGGCCGGTTTCAGCCCTGGTCTTGCGCCGCTCAGGCAGGCTGATCGCCGCGCTGCCCCAGGGTGACGGTCAGCTCGGTGGGCTTGCCTCCGCGCAGGAAGTCCAGCTTCACCTCGGTGCCGGGACTGGCGGTGGCGATCATCCGCGTCAGATCGCGCGGAGAGTCGACGGCATGGCCATCGACCGCCGTCACGACGTCGCCGCGCTTCAGCCCGGCCTTGGCGGCGGGAGTGTCGGGATTGACATCCGCGATCAGCGCCCCCTTGGCCGCATCGAGACCCAGCGCCGCCGCGATGTCGTCGGTGACCGGCTGGATCGAGACGCCGAGCCATCCGCGCTCCACCTTCCCGTCGCCGGCCAGATCGGCGATCACCTGCTTCGCTGTCTCGGATGGCACGGCAAAGCCGATCCCGACCGAGCCGCCGGAGGGCGAGAAGATCGCGGTATTGATCCCCACCACGCGGCCCTCGGCATCGAACAGCGGCCCGCCCGAGTTACCGCGGTTGATGGCGGCGTCAGTCTGGATGTAGTTGTCGAAGGGGCCCGAGTTGATGTCGCGCCCCAGCGCCGAGACGATGCCGGCCGTCACCGTGTTGCCCAGGCCGAACGGGTTGCCGATCGCCACCACGTCCTGGCCCACGCGCAAGGCGCTGCTGTCGCCCCATTCGACGAAGGGCAGGTCACGGCCAGCCTCGACGCGGATCAGCGCGAGGTCGGTGGCCGGATCGGTGCCCACGACCCTGGCGTCAAGTTTGGTGCCGTCGGACAGCTTGACTGTCACCTTGTCGGCGCCATCCACGACATGGTTGTTCGTCACGATGTCGCCCGAGGCCGAGATGATGAAGCCCGTGCCCACGCCCTGCATGTGCGGAGCTTCATCCTGCGGGCTGTCGGGCTGTCCGGGCAGCGGCATGCCGAAGCGGCGGGCGAACTCCTCGAAGCCGGGCGGCAGATCGGCAGGGTTGAAGGCTGCGGCCTCGGCCTTCTTGGTCACTTCGATATAGACGACCGCGGGCGAGACGCGCGCGACGAGATCGGCATAGCCGCCGGGCTGCACGGAATAGGCGTAGGCGGGGGTGAGGGTCGGCGCAAGAGCGCCCACGGCGGTCGCCCCCATCAGTGCGGCCAGCATCAGCGCCGGCCAGCGAAGTGTTGTGGATTTGGTCTGCATCTCTTTCTCTCCTGATCCGTCGCCCCGAGCCGTTGAACGTTCGAGGCTGGCGATGCGGCGAATATCGGAGGTTCGCCTTGCAGAGAGACCTCGGCAGGATTGCAAATCTGCAAGGTTTCTCGCCGGGACTGCCCCCTCGATCACGGCGCGGCGATTGCAGACTTGTAACCTCGCAGCCAGCGCGCTGTCGGAACGCACTGTCATATCGGCAGCATCGAAACCGGCGCGCGAAGGAGATGGAGCATGATCCGAAACCTGAGGAATGTCCTGGCCCAGAGCCTGTTTCTGGTGGTGGCGGCAGGTCCGGGCCGTGGCGTGATCGCCGCTGCCATGGGTGCGGTGATCGGCAGCCTTCTGATGCTGGGCGTCCGCCTCGCAGCCTTCGGCTCGCAGGATGCGCCACCGGAGCCCGAAGTGGAGACGGCTGCCGAAACTGGCCGTGAGGGCACCAGCCTGCCTGAGCACAGACCATCCAGCTGCCGGCCGCATCCGTCCGGCGGGTTTTCTGCGCAGAACATTCACGCTAGACAGCAAGGGCGCGCCGGCCGGCGCGTGCAGTCATGGACCGCAGCATGAAACTTCTGGTGATCGAGGACGACGGGACCACCGCAGATTACATCGTGAACGGTCTGCGTCAGGAAGGTCATGTCGTCGATCACATCGCCGACGGGCGCGAGGCGTTGTCACGGGCGATGTCGGGCAGCTACGACGTGATGGTGGTGGACCGGATGCTGCCTGGCCTCGACGGCTTGTCACTGGTCAAAGCGCTGCGCGCGGCGAAGGTGACGGCGCCTGCGATCTTCCTGACCGCAGTTGGCGGAGTGGACGACAGGATCGAGGGATTGCAGGCGGGCGGCGACGATTATCTGGTCAAGCCCTTCGCCTTCGGCGAGCTTTCTGCCCGCATCCAGGCGCTGGCCCGCCGTCCGCAGGCGGCGGTGCAGGAAACCGTGCTGACCGCAGGCGACCTGACCATGGACCTGATCCGCCGCAAGGTGACGCGCGCCGGCGTCGAGATCGACCTTCTGCCGCGCGAATTCGCGCTGCTCGAGCACCTCCTGCGCCGCAAGGGACGGGTGCAGACCCGCACCATGCTGCTGGAAGCGGTCTGGGACATCAACTTCGATCCCCAGACCAATGTCGTGGAAACCCACATCAGCCGCCTGCGATCGAAGATCGACAAGCCCTTCGATCG
>JBKBVC010000073.1:0-7532 GCA_046289805.1 Tabrizicola sp. | reverse complement strand
CCTACATGCACCAGCCGCGCAACGATCTGCTCGATGTTGGTGTTCGGCGCGTGGTGGCCGAGGTCCACCAGACACTTCGCACGCGGCCCCAGATGTTGAGCCGCCATCAGCGACGAGCCCCAGTCGCTGATGACCGTCGAATAGAAGGCCGGCTCGTACATCTTGTGTTCGATGAACAGCGCCATGCCCTCGGGCAGCGCGGCATAGACCTCTTCCATCGCGCAGAGGTAATTCTCGAACATGCGTCCGAGGCTCTGCTGGCCTGCAAAGTTCGTCCCGTCGCCGATCCAGACCGTCAGGGCGGGCGACCCCAGCGCCTTGCCGATCTCGATGCACTCGATGTTATGGGCCACGGCTTGCGCGCGAATATCCGAACGGACATTCGCCAAGGATCCATAGCGATAGGACAAGCGCTGATCCGGCTGATCCTGGAAGGTGTTGGAGTTCACCGCATCGAACCCAAGCCCATATTGCGCCGCCTCCTGCCGCAGCGCGTCGTAATCCGAAACCTTGTCCCAGGGGATGTGCGGGCTGACCGTCCGCGTCCCCCGCGTCAGCTGCTGGATCACGCCGCAATCGGCCAGCTTGTCGTGGATGTTCCGCGGCTCCCCTTTCCCCGGAAACCGCGCGAACCGCGTTCCTCCGGTGCCGACGCCCCAGGACGGGACGGCGACCGACCAGTTCATCGCGCGGTTGACCAGCGCCTCGATGTCAACGCCGCGCCGGGAAAGCTTGCGCCCCAACGCCCCGAACTCGTCCTCATGCGCCGCGCGCGCCGCTTCGTTCAGCGTGCCGATCAGATCCTCGGAAACCAGCATCCCCGCCCCCTTACCTTGTGAAGGACACGGCGTTGCCCGCGTCCACGTTCAGGAAATTGCCCGTCGATTTCGCCGACAGGTCCGAGGCGAAGAAATAGACCCCCTCGGCGATGTCCTCGGGGAAGACCGACCGCTGCAACAGGCTGCGCTTGCGGTAGTGCTCCTCCAGCTCGGACACGGCGATCTTGTTCGACGCCGCGCGCTGTTCCGACCACTCGCCCTTCCAGATCTTCGATCCCCGCAGCACCGCGTCCGGGTTCACCACGTTGACGCGGATGCCCATGGGCGCGCCCTCCAGCGCCATGCAGCGGGCAAGGTGAATCTCGGCCGCCTTGGCCGTGCAATAGGCGCTGGCCCCGGGCGAGGCCGCGACGCCGTTCTTCGACGAGACGAACACCATCGACCCGCCGAGTCCCTGGGCTTTCAGAACACGATAGCCCTCGCGCCCCACCAGGAAATAGCCGGTGGACAGGATGTCCATGGTGCGGTTCCACATCGCCAGCGTCGTATCCTCGACCGCCGCGGCCGAGGTGATCCCGGCGTTGTTCACCACCACGTCCAGCCCGCCGTATTCGCCGACGGTATAGTCCACCGCCGCGATCACCGCCGCCTCTTGGGTCACGTCCATCACCACGCCGCGCACCATGTCGCGGCCAAAGCGTTGCGCGAAGCCGGCCACGACCTCATCCAGCGCGGTCTGGTCGATGTCCGCCAGCACCACGTTGCAGCCCTCGCGCAAGAGCCGTTCGGCGCTGGCCGAGCCGATCCCGCCTGCGCCGCCGGTGATGAAGGCCACCCGGCCCGCCATCGGCTTAGGCTTCGGCATCCGTTGCAGCTTCGCCTCTTCCAGAAGCCAGTATTCGATGTCGAAGGCCTCCTGCTCCGGCAGGCCCTGATAACGGGAAACGCCGCTGGCCCCGCGCATCACGTTGATCGCGTTGACGTAGAACTCGGCCGAGATCCGCGCCGTCGCCTTGTCCCTGGCGAAGGAGATCATCCCTACGCCCGGCACCAGATAGATCACCGCGTTCGGATCGCGCATGGCTGGAGAATTGGGTCGCTTGCAGCGATCGTAATAGGCCGCGTAGTCGGCGCGGTAGCCGGCGATCAGCCCGTCCAGCGCCGTCGCATCCGCATCCGCCGGGACGACCAGGGGCTTGATCTTCGTCCGCAGGAAATGGTCCGGGCAGGAGGTTCCGAGCGGTGCCAATTCACCAAGTGAATGAGAGTTCACAAACTCCAGAACCTCCGGCGCGTCGGTGAAATGCCCCACCATGTGTGCCCCGCCCGAGATGCGCCCCCGGATCAGCGGCATCAGGCGCCGTGCCGTCGCTTTCCGCTCCTCCGGCAGCAAAGCCGCCACCTTCTGCCCGCCGAAGACCGGCCGCCTGACGTTAGCGTCCAGCCAGACCGCCGCGCGATTGATCATCTCCAGCGTCAGCAGGTAGCAGTCCTTCGCCGTATCGGCCCAGGTGAACAGCCCGTGCTGGCCCAGCACCACTCCCTTCAGCTGCGGGTTCTCCTCGGCCATCCGGCCCAGCTTGATCCCGAGGTCGATCCCCGGCCGCTGCCAGGGCAGATAGCCCAGCTCGCCGCCGAAGATCTCCTGTGTCAGCCGCACCTGATCGGCACTTGCCGCAATCGCGATCACCGCATCCGAATGCACATGGTCCACATGGGCATAAGGCACGAAGCCGTGCAGCCAGGTGTCGATCGACGGCGCCCGCGGGTTCAGGTTGAAGATCGTGTGCGCCAGGGCCTCGACCATCGCGTCCTCTTGATCGAGACCGCGATACTGCGCCCGCAGCTGCATCAGCCGGGACATGTAGAGCGTCGCGAAACCATCCAGCTTCATCGACCCGATGTCGCCGCCGGATCCCTTGACCCACAGCACCTGCACATCCTCGCCGGACAGCGGATCCTTGTGCATGACCTTGGCCGAGGTGTTCCCGCCGCCGAAGTTGGTGATTCGCAGGTCCGACCCTAGCAGGTTCGACCGGTAGAGCAGCTTTCCGGGCTCATCCAAGGTTGCAGCATAAGTGTCGTCCCACAGGGACTTGAGCGTGATTTCCTGGGTCATCGGTCCGGACTTTGGCTGAAAAGGTTGCGGGTCAGGATAGGGACGAAACGCTCATAGTCAATCATGAAACACCATACTGCATCGCAGAGAATCTTCCGCAACGCGGCATTGCGATTGTTTGTTGACGGATATGAGCGATTCTGACAGCCTTCGGCCCATGATGCACGAACGCGAAAGATGGCAGCTGATCCTGACCCGCCTGCGGGAGCGGGGGATCGTCCGCGTGGCCGACCTGGTGGGCATGACCGGCGCCTCGGTCGCCACCCTGCGGCGCGATCTGGCCAAGCTCGAGGACTCGGGCCAGTTGCGTCGCGTTCACGGCGGGGCGGAGTCCGTGGCCTCGGGTCAGACGCCGCTCACCGCCCCGAGCTTCGACGCCAGCCAGGCGCTCAACGCCGACCTCAAGCGCGCGGTGGCCTGCGGTGCGGCCGAGCTCTGCCGGGACGGCGAGTCGATCATCCTGAACGCGGGCTCGACCACCTGGTTCCTGGCGCAATGCCTCCGCCAGCACCGGATGCAGGTGCTGACCAACTCCTTCCCCATCGCGCAGGAACTGATCGCCCATTCGGCGAACCGCGTCGTCCTGCCGGGGGGAGAGCTCTACCGCGAGGCCGGGATCATCCTGTCGCCCTTCGACGAGGACGCGATCCAGCACTTCGCGGCCTCGAAGATGTTCATGTCCTGCTATTCGATCACGCCGCTCGGAATCATCGAAAGCGACCCGCTGGTAGCTCGGGCCGAGGCCAAGCTTCTGTCTCGCACCGAGAAGCTGATCGTCGTCGCCGATTCGACCAAGTTCGAGGCGCGCGGCAACATGGTGGTCTGCCCCCTGACCCGCGTCACCACGCTGGTCACCGACACGGGCGCGCCCCCCCACATGGTCGATCACCTGCGGCAACTGGGTGTCGAGGTGGTGCTGATCGACCCAAGTCAAGCGAAGGTCCTGACCGCGGCCTGAGGAGGGCTGCGGCAGGGAAACACAAACGGGAGGAAGAAAGATGATGATGAAACTGACCGGCCTTGCCCTTGCGGCGGGCCTCGCGACCCTGATGGGCTCGACCGCGATGGCCGAACCCGTGACCGCCACCCCGGGCCAGCAGGTCAATGCGGTCCTGCTGCCGAAATTCCTCGGCATCCTGCCCTTCGACCAGGCCAACCGCGGCGCGCAGGAGGCCGCCAAGGAACTCGGCTCGACCGGCACGCTGGAATTCATCGGCCCGACGCCCGAGAACTCCGCCGCCGGCCAGATCGAGATGCTGACCAACGCCACGACGCAGAAGCAGCACGTCGTGATGCTGTCGAACAATGCGGGCGATCAGATTGCGCCTGCCGCCGAGGCCGCGCAGGCCGCGGGCACCAGGGTCGTGACCTGGGACAGCCCGATTCCTTCCGGAAAGGGCGAGTCGTTCTTCGTCGCGCAGGTCGATTTCGGCTCGATCGGCACCGTCATGGCCGACATGGCCTATGACCTCGCCGGCGGCGCGGGCGAATTCGCGGTCCTCTCGGCCAGCCCGGACGCGGCGAACCAGAACGCCTGGATCGACATGATGAAAGAGGCGCTGAAGGGCGACAAGTACAAGGACCTGAAGCTGGTCGATGTCGTCTACGGCAACGACCAGTCGGAAGAGTCCTACAACAAGGCCCTCGGCCTCGTGGACAAGTATCCCGACCTCAAGGTCATCATGGCCCCCACCACCGTCGGCATCGTCGCCGCCGCCAAGGCCATGCAGGACGAGGGGCTCTGCGACAAGGTCAAGGTCTCGGGCCTCGGCCTGCCTGCGGAAATGGTCAGCTACACGCTGAACGGCTGCGCGCCCCAGTTCGCGCTGTGGAGCTTCGTGGACCTCGGCTACCTGACCTACCACGCCTCCTACGCGCTGGCGACCGGCGCCATCAAGGGCGAAGTGGGCGAGGAATTCACCGCCGGCCGCATGGGCACCTTCAAGATCGAGGAAGACCCCGGCCGTCCGGGCGCGAAGCGCGTCCTGATGGGGCCGTTCACCGTCTACACCAAGGACAACGTCGAAGCCGCCGCGAACTGAGGCCGCTTCCCGTATCCAACCCGCAAGCCCAAGAATTTTCGCCGAAAATTCTTGGGCTTGCCCCAACGTCCCGGAACATTCCCCCATGACCCAGCCGGTCCTGGAACTCATCGGCCTGTCCAAATCCTTCGCCGCCACCCAGGCGCTGAAGGACATGAGCCTGACCATTCTCCCCGGCGAGGTCCACGCCATCGTCGGCGAAAACGGCGCGGGGAAATCCACGCTCATCAAGATCATGACCGGGGTCCACCAGCCCGACACCGGCACGATCCGCGTCGGCGGCCAACCGGTCACCCTGCGCTCCACCCAGGCCGCCCAAGACGCAGGCATCGCCGCGATCTACCAGGAGCCGATGGTCTTCCCCGACCTCAACGTCGCCGAGAACATCTTCATCTCGAACCGCGCCAAGGGCCGCATCATGCGCTGGTCCGAGATCTATGCCGAGGCCGAGTCCCTCATCGCCCCCCTCGGCGTCAAGCTCGACGTCCGCCGCGCCGCCTCGGGCCTCACGCTCGCCGAGCAGCAGACGGTCGAGATCGCCCGCGCCCTCTCGCTCAAGGTCAAGGTCCTCATCATGGACGAACCGACCGCATCGCTTTCCGCCCACGAGGTCGCCCGCCTCCTCGACATCGCCCGCGCGCTCAAGACGCAGGGCGTGGCCGTCATCTACATCTCGCACCGCCTGGACGAGATCTTCCGCATCGCCGATCGCGTCACCGTCATCCGCGACGGCCAGCACATCAGCACCAGACCCATCGCCGAGGTCACCGAAGACGGCCTGGTGAAAGACATGGTCGGCCGCGCGCTCGAAAGCTTCGCGGTGAAAACCGCCGCCAATCCGCATGGCGAGACGCTCCTTTCGGTGAAGGACCTCGCCTGCTCGGGCATCTTCAAGGGCATCACCTTCGATCTGCACAAGGGCGAGGTCCTCTGCCTTGCCGGCCTCGTCGGCGCCCGGCGCACCGATGTCGCCCTCTCGCTCTTCGGCATCGCCCCCGCGACTGGTGGCACCATCACCCTCGCCGGCCAACAGGTCCGCATTGCCACCCCGCAACAGGCGATGGACCTCGGGATCGCCTATGTCTCCGAAGACCGCCGCAAGCTCGGCCTCGCCCTGCCGCTGCCGATCTACGCCAATATCTCGCTGGCAAGCCTGAAGAAGCTTCTCAAACCCTTCGGCCTCATCGACCGCGCAGCGGAATCCGCCATGGCCGATACCTACCGCAAGCGCCTCGCCATCCGCTCGCCCGACAACCTGATCGAGGTCGGAAAACTGTCGGGCGGCAACCAGCAGAAGGTGATGCTGGCCAAGTGGCTCGAGACGAAACCCCGCGTCCTGATCTTCGATGAACCCACCCGCGGCATCGATGTCGGCGCCAAGGCCGAGGTCCACGCCATCATCCGCCAACTGGCTTCCGAAGGCGTCGCGATCCTCGTCATCTCCTCCGACCTGCCCGAGGTCCTGGCCCTTGCCGACCTCGTCCTCGTCATGCGCGAGGGCCGCCAGGTCGGCATCCCGCCCATCGAACAGGCCACGCAAGAGCGTGTCATCGCGCTCGCCGCCGGCCAGGCCACCACCGAAAGACCCGCCGCATGACCGCGCGCCGCACCCATACCCATTCATCTGTCCCCAAATATCCCCGCCGGAGGCATTCCGAGCCTCTTGCGCGGCGCTTGCGCCGCGCAGAGGCGAAACAGGAGGCTTGCGCGGCAGCGCACAATTCGAAACCCGCCCCCACCCGGGGGGATACCGCATGACCCTCCTCACCCGCGCCTCGCCGCAGACCCTGCGCCTCCTCGCCCTCGGCCTTGCGCTTCTCGCGACGATCCTCTTCTTCGCCACCCAGATCGAGGGTTACCTCTCCCCCCGCATGTTCAACCGCATCAGCACCTCGGCCGCCGTGGTGCTGCCCGGCGCGGCGGGGCAGGCCATCGTCATCATGACCCGCAACATCGACCTCTCCGCAGGTTCGATCCTCGGCGTGGTGGCCTACATGGCAGGGCAACTGCTCGGCGCGATGCCCGAGCTCCACCCCGTCCTCGCCGTCGTCTTCTGCACGGCGCTCGGCGCCGCGATGGGCGCGATCAACGGCCTTCTCATCGCCTTTGGCCGGGTGCCCTCGATCATCGTGACGCTCGGCACCCTGGCCCTCTTCCGCAGCTTCCTCGTCGAATGGTCCAATGCCAGAACCATCACCACTGCCAGCCTGCCGCAATGGCTGGTGGAGCTGCCCTCGGCCAATGCCGTCTCGGTAGGCTCCCTCGACATCCGCGTCACCGTCCTTCTCGCGTTGGCGGCCGTTCTCCTCACCGGCCTTGCACTGACCTTCTTGCGCCCCGCCCGCCGCTTCTATGCCGTCGGCTCCAACCCGGATGCGGCCGCGATGGCCGGGATCAACGCCTCCCGCGTCGTCCTCACCGCCTTCATCCTGTCGGGGGCTTTTGCCGGCCTCTCCGGCTTCCTGTTCCTGGCCAAGTTCGGCAACATCACCGTCGTCGCGGGGCTCGGCTACGAACTCAAGTCCATTGCCGCCGTGGTCGTGGGCGGGGTCTCGATCATGGGCGGATCGGGAACCGTGCTCGGGGTGCTGA
>JBKBVC010000072.1:0-7618 GCA_046289805.1 Tabrizicola sp. | reverse complement strand
TGGCCGGACTGGCTGCCGAACCCCTTGATCTCGGTCACCATCATCCCGCGCACGCCGATTGCGGTCAGCGCCTCGCGGACCTCCTCGAGCTTGAACGGCTTGATTGCTGCAATGATGAGCTTCACGTTCTTCCCCTCTGTCTGTTGCAGGCACCCAGGGGTGGGACCTTCACCGGTCATCAGGCAGGGGAATGCTGCGTGCGCACAAGAAACAGCCGAGGATGAGAAGGGGCGTTCCGGGCCGCGGTGCACAATTTTTGCACTTTATCGGGCTTGCGCCTAATCATTGGGCGGCGGCGGAACGCGAATCGTGGCTGGCCTGACTTCGCTTTCCGGGAAATCCGGGATATTGTTCCCGCCAAACGGGCCGGAACAGCCCCGGGCAACGATCGGCAAGAGCAGGCATGGCAGCAGGAAACCGGGGGCGCGGCCCCCTTGTCGCGGACAAGAGATATCCTTCGTCGCGCACGGGCGCCTCTGGCGGCGCCTCGACCGGCGGGCCGAGAAGGCCTGCGCCGCCGAAGGATCCGAAGGTCAGGCGCGGGCTGAGCCGCAGCTCGCGGCCGGCCCGGCAGCATGGTCTGGTGATGGGCCTGTTCCTGGCGGTCTGGCGGGCGATCTGGGGACTGGTGTGGCGGATCACCGCGATCGGCGTGCTGGCCTATGCCGGCATCGTCGCCTATTTCTACGCCCAGCTGCCCGAGATGGAGGCGCTGGTGGACGGCCGCGCGCGCGGCTCGGTCACCATGCTGGACCGCAACGGCGAGGTCTTCGCCTGGCGGGGCGAGACTTTCGGCGGCATGGTTACGGCGAGCAGCGTGTCGAAGTTCCTGCACGACGCCGTGGTAGCGACCGAGGACAAGCGGTTCTACTGGCACTTCGGCATCTCGCCCCGCGGCATCGCCAGCGCCATCCGCATCAACCTGTCGGAAGGCCGCGGCCCGTTCGAGGGCAACGGCGGTTCGACCATCACCCAGCAGACGGCCAAGCTTCTGTGCCTTGGGGTGAAGTGGGACCCGAAGGTCTGGAAGTCCGAGGCCGACTACGAGAAGGACTGCCGCAAGGGCGGCATCTGGCGCAAGCTGAAGGAAGTCCCGTTCGCCATGGCGATGGAGGCCAAGTATTCCAAGGAGGAGATCCTCACGATCTACTTCAACCGCGCCTATCTGGGCGCGGGCGCGCGGGGCTTCGAGGCGGCGGCGCAGCGTTACTTCGGCAAGTCCGCCAAGGAGGTGAACGCAGCCGAGGCAGCGATGCTGGCGGGGCTTCTGAAGGCGCCCTCGACCTATGCCCCGACCGCCAGCCTGGAACGCGCGCGGAACCGGGCGAACGTGGTCATCGGGCTGATGGAGGAGCAGGGCTATCTCACCAAGGCCCAGGCCGACGAGGCGCGGGCCAAGCCTGCGGTGCTGTCGAAGGCCGCCAAGCAGCGCGCCGGCGGCTATTTCGCCGACTGGGTGATGGAGACGACGCCCGACTACCTTGCCCGCGACACGACCGAGGATGTCATCATCGAGACCACGCTCGACCCCGAGATCCAGCGCAAGGCGGAAGAGGCGCTGAAATGGGTGTTCGAGAACAAGGTCAAGGCCGGGTCCGAGGCCCAGGCGGCCATCGTGGTGATGAGCGCGGACGGCGCGGTGCGGGCCATGGTCGGCGGCCGAAACGTCCCGAACGCGGGCGACTTCAACCGCGCGACCCAGGCGCTGCGGCAGACCGGATCGACCTTCAAGCCCTTCGTCTATGCCGTGGCGATGGACCTGGGCTACAGCCCGATGGACTACGTGGAGGACAGCCCGATGTGCATCTACACGCCGGGCTCGGGCGACTGGTGCCCGCAGAACTACGACCGCAAGTTCAAGGGCACGATCACCCTGACCCAGGCGCTGGCCGAAAGCCGCAACATTCCCGCCGTGCGGGTCAGCGAGGCGGTGGGCCGCGACCTGGTGAAACAGGTCGCGACCGACTTCGGTCTGGCGCAGAACTTCGCCGATGGCCCGGCGCTTGCGCTGGGGGTGTCGGAATCGACGCTGATCGACATGACCGGGGCCTTCGCGGGCATCCTGAACGGCGGTTCGGCGGTCACGCCCTTCGGATTGCAGGCGCTGCGCCTGAAGGGGATGGATGAGCCCCTGTTCGGCGCCGGCGGCGGCATCGGCGAGCGGGTGATCTCCGAGAAGGCCGCCCATGCGCTGACCTACATGATGACCGAGGTCCTGAACAGCGGCACGGGCACCCGGGCGCGCCTGAAGGACCGCGAGGCCGCCGGCAAGACGGGCACCACGCAAAGCGCGCGCGATGCCTGGTTCGTGGGCTTCACCGCCGATTACGTGGTGGGGGTCTGGATGGGCTATGACGACAACCGCCCGCTCACCGGCGTCACCGGCGGCGGCCTGCCGGCCGAGATCTGGCACGAGGTCATGGTGCGGATCAACGAGGGCGTCCCGCCGAAACCGCTGATCAAGGAGATCCCCGAGTCCACCTATGCGCCGATCGGCGAGGGCGCGAACGAAGGCGCGATCAGCGCCGAGGACGTGCCCTATTTCGACGATCCGAACGCCCCGGTCTTCAACGGCCAGTTCTACGAGGATCCGGTGACTGGCGAAAGCGTGCCGATCTACGACGGCGCCCCACCGGAGGGCGCGGTGATGGAAGGCCCGGTGCAGGACGATCTTGCCACCCGGATCAACGATCTTCTGGACGGGAACTGAGGGGGCCTCTGCCGGACGGCTCGTCGGTGACTTCGTCACTCCTCGCGGGGACGGAGGTGCACCGGCGACGAGGAGACGCAGTCGAACGAGGAGCGGCGCTGTCAGAGCGTCTTGAGATCGGCGATCAGCCGGTCGAGGTCGCCCTTGCGCTGGTCCAGAAGGGCGCCCATTTCCGTGCGCTCGGAGGACAGCATGTTCACGCCCTCGATGATGATGTTGAAGAACAGGCTCTTGCCCGACTTGTCGCTGACGTGCCAGCGCACCTCGAACGGGGCCTGGCCCTTCAGCTTCGCGGTCGAGACGACCTCGTAGTAGCTTTTCACCGCCCGGGCCTCGGATACCTCGATGCGCCCGCCCTCGAATTCGCGGAAGCGGCGGCCGTATTTTCGGCTGATGTAGCCCTGGAAGGCACGGGTATAGGCCGAAAGCTGCGCCTTCGTGGACGAACGCGCCGCCGTGCCCAGGACCGAGCGCGCGATGGTCGGCACATCGGCATAGCGGACGAAGAGCTTCTCGAACTCCTGCATCATCGCGCTTTCGGACCTGCCGGAGTTTATGATGCTCTGGATGTCGGCGACGGTCTTGTCCACCAGCCCCTTGGCCGCTTCGGCCGTCAGCGCCAGAGCCGGACGGGGCAGCGCGAACACCGCGGCCGCGGCGGCGAGACTTGCCGCAAAGCCGCGGCGCGAAAGGCTGATGTCATTCTGCATAGGGGTCCTCGTAGGGGTCGATGAATGCGTCGTCGCCAGCACCTTCGGCGCTGTCGGTCGCCTTGCCCCGCGCCAGCTGGAAGCGCCGGTTCTGAAGGTAGAGAAGCCGCGCCTGGGCATAGCTGTCCGCGCTTTCATATAGGATGGAATCCACGGTGGCCGAGAAGCGGTCGCGATCACCAAGCCGTGAGATCAGACGGATGATCCGCGCAGCGTTGGCCTCGCGCACTGGCAGCGCGTTGCTGACGGGGTCGAATACGGTATCGACGATCATCCCCACCGTATCGCGGGCGGTGGACGGGCCGGCCAGCGGCAGTTCCAGATAGGGCCCCTCTCCCACACCCCAGACGTGCAGTGTCTCGCCGAAATCGGTGGGTCTGCCTTCCAGCCCGATGGCCGACGAAAAGTCGAACAGGCCCGCGACGCCGAAGGTCAGGTTCAGGCCCAGCCGCAGCGTGTTCTGCCCGGCATCGGCCAGGCGCAGCTGCAACAAGTTGTTGGCGATGTCGCCGGGCAGGCTCAGCGTGTCGGCCAGATTGCCGATTCCGCGCTTCACCGGTTCGGGCGCGATGCCGACGCCCTTCGAGGCGGGGCCGACGAGGGTGCGGTCCACCGCCTTGTTGAAACCGTGCACCGTCCGGTTTGCAGGCTCGAAAGGGTCGTTGATCGCATCGGGACCGGAGGGAGCGGCGCAGGCGGCAAGAAACAGGCAGGCAGACATCACCAGGGCCGAAATTGGCGGGACCTTTCCCGAAATCAATGGAATGTTCAGATCCATGTCCCTACTGTCCGGCCTCGAGGCCGCCAAGACTAGTCTTCACGAGCCGCTGGCCAAGGCATAAGTCCACGTCCTGACCAAGACAACGGTCAAACGTGAGACATGCGCCGCCTGTGGCAGGAAGACGCCAAGGAAGGACTGATGACGGAAACCGCGACCCAGATCGCCGAAACACGGCCCGGACTGGCAGAGCTTGCCGCCGCGCGGTCAGCCTCGCGGCAGGCGTTTCTGGCCACGTTCCTGTTCTCTGCCCTGGTCAACGTCCTGATGCTGACCGCGCCGCTCTACATGCTGCAGGTCTATGACCGCGTGCTGGTGTCGCGGTCGGAAGAGACGCTGCTGGCGCTGTCGATCCTGATGGCCTTCCTGTTCCTGATCATGGGCATTCTCGACTACGCACGCGGGCGGATCATGGCCCGCGTCGGCGCGCGGTTGCAGGAACGGCTGGATCCGCGCGTCCTGTCGGCCGCCTTCCGCCGCCTGACCGTCGCACCGCAGGATCCGGCCGCCCTGGCCGCGCAGCGCGACCTGGACGCGCTGGCGCGGTTCTGGGCCTCGCCCGTGGTGCTGGCGATCTTCGACGCCCCCTGGGCTCCGCTCTTCGTCGCGGTGATCTTCCTGTTTCACCCCTGGCTCGGCTGGCTTGCGCTGGCCGGCGGGCTGGTGATCGTCGGGCTCAGCTGGCTGAACCAGCGCGCGACCGCGGGTCCGCTGCACGCGGCCAACCATGCCAGCATGGCGGCCGAGCGCCAGGCCGAAAACCTGAAACAGGAATCCGAACTGGTGCAATCGCTGGGCATGACCGGAGCCGCTTTTGCCCGACTGAAGGCGCGCCGCGACCTTGCGCTGGACGAAGGGTTGCGCGCCTCGGACGCTTCGGGGCGCTATTCGGTGCTGATCAAGACGTTCCGGCTGTTCCTGCAATCGGCGATGCTGGGCCTAGCTGCCTGGCTTGTCCTGCAGGAGGAACTGTCGGCCGGCGCGATGATCGCGGCCTCGGTCCTCATGGGCCGGGCGCTGCAACCGCTGGAGCAGGCCGTCGGCCAGTGGGCGGTGGTGACACGGGCCCGGCAGGCGAGGTCGAGGCTGGCCGAGCTTCTGGCCCAGGCGCCGCCGGTCGCCGCCCGCACCGAACTGCCGCGCCCCAGGGCCCTGGTCGAGGTGCAGGCCCTGACCGTGGTCCCGCCGGGGGGCAGCGCGCCGGTGCTGCGCAACCTTTCGTTCACCCTGCCGCCGGGCAAGGCGCTTGGGGTGATCGGGCCGTCCGGGTGCGGCAAGTCCTCGCTGGCCCGCGCGCTGACGGGGGTCTGGCCGCCTGCCGCCGGGCGCATACGGCTGGATGGCGCGACGCTGGACCAGTACGACCCCGATCGCCTGGGCAGCTACATCGGCTACCTGCCGCAGCGCGTCACGCTGTTTGACGGCACCATCGCCGAGAACATCGCCCGCCTGCAACCGGGGGCCGATGCCGCGGCGATCGTCGCCGCCGCCCGGGCCGCTGCGGCACACGAGATGATCCTGAAGCTGCCGAACGGCTATGATACCCAGGTTGCCACGATGGGCAGCCAGCTTTCGGGTGGCCAGATCCAGCGCATCGGCCTCGCGCGGGCGCTGTTCGGCGACCCGGTCCTTCTGATCCTGGACGAGCCGAACTCGAACCTCGACAACGACGGGTCCATCGCGCTCAACGCCGCGATCCGCTCGGCCAAGGCACGCGGAACCTCGGTCTTCATCATGGCGCATCGCCCGGCGGCGATCCAGGAATGTGACCTGCTTCTCGTGATGAACCAGGGCGCGGCAGCAGCCTTCGGCCCGCGCGACGCCGTGTTGCGCGAAGCGGTGAAGAACGCCGGCGACATCGCAAGGTCGGCCGCGCCCGGAGGTGTGGCATGACCGGCTCGCGGATCTCCATGCGCCGCCCGGTGACCCTGGGTCTGGCCGCGACGCTGGTGCTGGTGGCGGGCTTCGGGGTCTGGGCAACGACGACCCGGATCGCGGGCGCCATCGTCGCCCCCGGGCAGATCGAGGTCGAACAGGACCGTCAGGTCGTCCAGCACCCGGATGGCGGCGTGGTCGAGGAGATCCTGGTCACGGAAGGCGCGACGGTGGCGGCGGGGGATCCGCTGCTGCGGCTTGACGGGGCGGCGCTGCAGTCGGAACTGACCATCGTCGAGGGCCAGCTGTCCGAGCTTGCCAGCCGGGCCGCCCGCCTGACCGCAGAGCGCGACGGGTCCGCAACGCTGGACTTTCCGGCAGATATCCTGGCCCTCGCGGCCACCTCGCCCGAAGTCGCCGCCCAGCTTGACGGGCAGAAACGCCTGTTCGAGGCCCGCAAGGCCACGCTTGCCGAACAGCGCGATCTCCTGACCCGGCGCATCGCCCAGATCCGCGCACAATCGGACGGGATTGCCGCGCAAAGGGCGGCGCTGGCCACCCAGCTTGACCTTATCGAACAGGAGCTTGCCTCGCAGCAAAGCCTGCTCGACAAGGGTCTGGCGCAGGCGGGCACCGTCCTGGCGCTGCAACGCGAACAGGCGCGACTGCAAGGCCAGCTGGGCGAGCTGGCCGCCGAACTGGCGCGCACCGAAGACCAGGTGACCGAGATCGAGATCGAGATTTCCAGCCTGGCCACCCGCCGCCGCGAGGAGGCCACCACCGAATTGCGCCAGATCGGCCCCACCATGCTGGAACTGGCCGAACGCCGCCGCGCGCTGTCCGAGCGCATCGCCCGGCTTGAGATCCGGGCGCCGGTCTCGGGTGTGGTCCTCGGGCTTCAGGTAACGACACCGCGCGCCGTCCTGCGCACGGCCGATCCGGTCCTGTTCGTCATCCCTCAGGATCGTCCCCTGGTGATTACCGCCCGCATCGCGCCGATTCATATCGACGAAGTGACGGTCGGACAGGCGGCCGAACTGGTCTTTCCGGCCTTCTCGGCCCGGGACACGCCGCATCTGAAGGGCCGGGTCACGCTGGTCTCGGCCGACGCGCTGACGGATTCGCGGACCGGGGCCACCTACTACACGGCCGAAGTGCAGCTTGACGAGGGTGAGCAGGCGCGGCTTGGCGACCGTGTCCTGTTGCCCGGCATGCCGGTCGAGGTCTTCCTGCAGACCGGTCGGCGCACGCCGCTGGCCTATCTGGTCAAGCCCTTTACCGATTATTTCGCCCGCGCCTTCCGAGAAAGCTGATCCTGCCGGATTATGCGGAAATTCTGCAATACTCAGGCCCCGCGGCGCGGACTGACCCTCAAATGGCCACAAATCTTGGGCTAGATGTCTCTCAACCAGAGCGAGTCGGCCGGTCGTGTCGCGAATGTGGTGGAAATTGCCGAGCAGCGGGCTCCGGGCATGTAACGATGGCTCCAGTCAGGCCGCGAGGTCAAGGGACATCGGCTCGAGCGGCTGAGAAAGAGTTTCCCAG
>JBKBVC010000071.1:0-7625 GCA_046289805.1 Tabrizicola sp. | reverse complement strand
ACCCCCTCGCCGAACCGGCGCGACAGCTTGGACAGCACCCCGCCGCCCGCGACAGAGCCGATCATATCGTCGGTCAAGGCAAGCGCCCCGGCGGCGACCAGCGACCCGAAAACCCGGCGCAGAAGCTTGAGGCTGCCGAAACTGCCCGACCGCCCACCGTAGATCTCGGCGATCCGCCGGATCATCCGCAGGTTCGCCACCGCCGCCGTCGCCACATCCGCCAGCGCCAGGGGCACCAGCGCCGTCACCGTCGCCACCTGCCGCGCCGCGCCCTCGATCACTGCCCTCGCCTCGGCATCGAGCGTGGTCAGAAGCTCCCGTTCGGCCAGCGCCAGCAGCGCATCGGCGTCCATCACCTCGCCCTCGCGATCCGCGATCCGCGCCCGCCCCCAGGCCGTATCGCCGCGCGCGGCGTAGAGCGAGACCAGCCCCGACACCACCCGCCGCGCCGCCTTCAGGTCCGCCTCAGCCCGCGCCTCGACCGCCCGGGTCCGCAAGCTGTCCAGCCGCGCGAGCCGCAGGAAGGCCCCCCATTCGCGCAACGCCAGCACCAGACCGGCCACCACGGCCAGCGCGACCAGCGCAAAGGCCGCCCAGCCCAGCACCAGGTTGCGCGCCAGAAGGCCCGTGACAAAGTCATAGGCCGTCACCGACAGGGCGAAGGAAAACAGTGCCCCGAAAGCCCAGAGCGCGAACCGCGTCAGGGCCGAGCCCCGGCGCTGCGCCAGGGCCGCCACGGCCTGCATGGCCTGCCCCTCGGGCAGGGCATCGGGAACCGGAGGCGCGGCGCCGGGGTCAAGCGCCTCTTCCGTTTCCTCCAGGAAGGGCTTCGGCGGACGGCTCACAACTGGTCTCCGATCAGGAAGTCGACGGCCCGGTCCAGCCGAATATGCGGCGGGCCCTCTCCCGGCCGCAAATTCAACCGAGCCGGTGCGAAGGTCATCAGGTGGTAATCCGCATCCAGCCAGGCCTCGGCCCCCTCGCGCGCGGGGGACAGCAGGCGCGCGGGGTCTGACGGCAGCGCGCCGGGATACATCAGCGCGGGCTTGCCCGTCGCCTGCAACACACCCCGCACCGCGGGGACCTCGACGCCGTCGCGCGTCACCACTTCCTCGACCGTGGCGCGCAGGGAGGCCAGCGACATCGCCTCGGTCCGCGCGCCGGAAAAATCGGCGCGGCTCTTCGCCTCGGCCAGAAGCGCCGCGGTAATCGCCGTCAGGGCGGGGTGCTGTTCATGGTGCAGATGATCGGCCTTGGTCGCGGCAAAGAGGATGCGTTCGACCCGGTGCCCGCCGAACAGGCCCGTCAGCCAGGTATTGCGACCCGGCCGGAAGGCCGACAGCACCTCGGCCATCACCCGCCGCAGATCCTCGACCGCGCGCGGCCCCTGATGGATCGCGCCCAGGACATCTACCAGCACCACCTGCCGGTCGATCTTCGCGAAATGGTCGCGGAAGAAGGGGCGAACGACGCGGGACTTGTAGGCTTCATACCGCCGCTCCATCTCGCGCCAGAGGCTGCTCCTGCCGGTCGTCGCGGGCTTTGGCAAGGGCGCGAAGGTCAGGACCGGAGACCCCGCCAGATCGCCCGGCAAGAGGAACCGCCCCGGCGTCACATCGACCCGGCCGAGGTCGCGGGCCTGGGTCAGGTAGGCGGTGAAGGTCTCGGCCAGATGCCGCGCCCTTGCCTCGTCCAGACGCAGCGCGCCATCCTCGGCCCGGGCCAGCGCCAGCCCGGCCGCGGCCTCGGGGCGCTTTTCCATCCGGGCCAGCGTGCCCTCCGACCAGGCCTCGTAGCTCTGGTCGAGCAGGGAGAGGTCCAGAAGCCACTCGCCCGGGTAATCCACGATGTCGAGATGCAGCGTCCGCGGCCCCCGCCAGGACGACAGAAACCCGGCGGGCTGGACGCGGAACGACAGGCGCAACTCGCTGATCGCCCGGGTCGAGGCGGGCCAGCGCGGGGCATCGCCGGTCAGCGCCGCAAGGTGGGCCTCGTAGTCGAAGCGGGGCAGCGTCAGGTCGGGCTGGGGTTGCAGATGGACCGCCTGGATCCGGCCCTCCGCCTGGGCCTTCAGCTGCGGCATCCGGCCCCGGTTCAGCAGGTTCGCGACCAGCGCGGTGATGAAGACGGTCTTGCCGGCGCGGGACAGCCCCGTCACGCCGAGGCGGAGGGTGGTGTCGAACAGGGTCTCGGAGAGGCCCGCGCCCAGGCCTTCGATGCCGCGGGTGATCCCGTCCGTCAGCCCGGAGAATGTCACGTCCGCGTCCCTTTCCTTCGCCGGGTCAAGATAGGGTTGCCGGGGCAGGAATGGAAGGCGGGTGGGCAGCATTGCCCAGCCTGTGCGGACGCTGTCCACGGTGGACAGGTTTTCAAACCCCGCCTTTTCAATACCTTGGCCGTGGACGTTAGAAATTTGGCAAGGATTGCACGCGAGGCTTCTTCCGGGGTAGCAAGGCTCATGCCCCGCTATGCGCTTCAGATCGAATATGACGGCACCCCCTTCGCGGGCTGGCAGCGGCAGGCGCAGGGGCTTCCTTCCGTGCAGGAAGCGGTCGAGCGTGCCCTGGGTCGGCTGGAACCCGGTCCCCACACGATCGCCGCCGCGGGGCGCACCGATGCGGGTGTCCATGCAATCGCGCAGGTGGCCCATGCCGACCTCGCCAAGGACTGGGACCCGTTCAAGCTCGCCTCGGCCCTGAACGCGCATCTGCGGCCCGATCCGGTGGCGGTCCTCGCCGTGGCCAGGGTCACCGACGACTTTCACGCCCGCTTTTCCGCCACGGGGCGGCGCTATCGCTTTCGCCTTGTCGCCCGCCGCGCGCCGGTGACCCACGACCGGGGCCGTGTCTGGCAGGTGCTGAACCCGCTTGACCTCGCGGCGATGCGGGCGGGCGCGGCGGAACTGGTCGGCAATCACGACTTCACCACCTTCCGCTCTACGCTCTGCCAGGCGAAAAGCCCGGTCAAGACGCTGGACCGGATCGAGATCACCGAACACCCCTACCCCGGTGGAGTGGAATACCGCTTCGACCTGGCCGCGCGCAGCTTCCTGCACAACCAGGTCCGGTCCATCGTCGGCACGCTCGAGCGGGTGGGCGCCGGGGCCTGGACGCCCGACGATGTGCGCATGGCGCTCGAGGCGCGGAACCGCGCCGCCTGCGGGCCGGTCTGCCCGCCGCAGGGGCTTTATCTGGTGGGGGTCAGCTACCCGACCGACCCCTTCGCCGACTGACCCGCGCCCAGCCCCAAGATCTTTCGTCGAAAAATCTTGGGCCCGCCGCCGACGCTATTCGTTCAGGTCCTTCAGCAGCCGGCCATGCTTGCGCACCTCGGCAAGAACCGCGCCAAAGGTGTCCAGCCCCCGGCCCGCCAGCATCGGCATCAGCTTCAGGAAGGCATCCGCCGTCGCCAGCGTGTCGCCCAGCGCGGTGTGGCGGGCTTCCTCGGGGATGGTGATGCCCAGCCGGTGCGACAGCGCATCCAGACTGTGCACCTCGTGCTGGCCATAGACCACCGCCGACAAGAGCACCGTGTCCAGCACCGGCATGTCGAAGCGAAGCCCCAGCTTCCCCTCGACCCGACGCAGGAACTCCATGTCGAAGGGCGCGTTGTGCGCGATCAGCACCGCGCCTTCCGCGAACTTGTGGAACCGGCGCACCACCTCCAGCACCCCAGGCGCATCTGCCACCATCGCATCGGTGATCCCGTGCACCTCGGTCGAGATGGCGGGGATCGGCCGGCCCGGATTGACCAGGGTGTCGAAGACCTCGCCCTCGACCCGACGGCCGTTGACGATCCGCACGGCGGCCAGCTGCACGATCTCGTCGCCCTGCCGGGGGTTCAGGCCCGTCGTCTCGCTGTCGAAGACGACATAGGTCAGCTTGTCCAGCCGCGCATCGGCCAGCCGGTCGGTGCGGGCGGGCGACAGAAGGTCGAAGTCATAGACCACCTTGCGCGCCACCGGTTTCGGCCGCGCAACCGCCCGGCGCGCCTGTCGGATCGGCAGGCAGAGCGCAGCGCGCTCGCCCGCCAGCACCTCCGGCCAGACCTCGGTCGCATGACCGGCCAGGACGGCGCGTGCCGGGCGATCGCTGTCCTCCGAGAGCGGCTCGTCCAGCCAGCGGTCAAGCTCGCCCACGCCCACGCGCGGTCCGGTCCAGGACAGGCGGATCGCGGCGCCGGTGT
This sequence comes from Tabrizicola sp., assembly GCA_046289805.1. Taxonomy (GTDB): domain Bacteria; phylum Pseudomonadota; class Alphaproteobacteria; order Rhodobacterales; family Rhodobacteraceae; genus Tabrizicola. Next base: position 3,440 of record JBKBVC010000071.1, on the reverse strand, counting down.
CCTCTTCCTCGATGGCAAGATGCAGGGCCTCGCGGTCGGTCAGGTGCCGGGCGAGATGTTCGAGGAGCGTCAGCACCTCATAGCCGTTGCAGCGCAGGATCAGGTCGGCGGTCTCGGTCGTGACAGCGATCCCCTGCGCCCGAAGCCGCGCCGCAAGGCCCTGCGCCAGATCGAAGGCGCGGGTCTGCGGCAATGCGCCGGCCTCGGACAGGGCCTCGTCCCGCGCGGCGCCAAAGCGGGTGACGGCCTGGCTCAGCCGCGCGACCTCGTCCTTGAGCGCGGCCTCAATCGGCGCGGGCAGCGCGTCCTCGGGCATCACGCCGACCAGGGTGGCCAGCGCCGCCGCCGGCCGGCGCAGGCTGTCGAGCGCGCCCTCCAGCATGGCCTCACGCCGGGCCTCGGCGGCCATTTCCCCGGTGATGTCGCGCAAGGTGAGGACATAGCCCTGCGTGCCGCCATCGCCCAGCAGTCGCATCCGCGCCGCCAGCACGCGCGCGCCGGTCGTGGTGGTGCAGAGAAGGTCGGACGCCGCATCCGGGTCGCCGGTGGCCAGCAGGCGTTCATGCGCCAGCCGCAGCGGGGCGGCATGGAGATAGTCGAAGAGCTTGCGGTCGAGCCCCGCCTCCAGCCCTCCGGCGCGGCCGGCGCCGATGAGGTCGGCGGCAGGCCCGTTGTAGAAGACCAGCGCATGATCGGCCGAACAGAGGATCACGCCCACCGGCACATCGGACAAGAGCGCCTCGAGCCGCGCCTTCTCCGACCCCAGGCGCAGCGTCTCGCGCGCGACCGCCTCGGCCAGGGCGCTGCGGGTCTCGGCCAGGCTTTGCGCGGCGGCATGGGCGGCGGGGGCGAGGTCGCCGAGGTAGCGCGCGATGGCCGCGTCCATCTCGGCGGTGACATCGGAATGGGCGCGGGCCCGCAGCGCGCCGGCGAGGGTCTCGATGGGCTTGGCGACGTTCAGGTCGAACAGATACCAGACCCCGGCGACCAGCCCAAGGGCGGCAAAGCCGGCCAGCACCCCGGCCTGGACGAAGCCTTGCAGCGCCTCAGGCGCGCCCAACCGGCTGTAGCCGAGCCACAACCCGACCGCCGTCGCGACGACGATCGCCCCGGCAAGGCCCGCGAAGATCAGGAAGATCCGCAGCCGCAGGGACAGGCGGGTCAGCATGGCCTCAGCCCCCGGCCAGAAGCCGGCGCACCTCGTCGCGCAGGTCCTTCAACTCGAAGGGCTTGGAGATGAACCCGTCCGCCCCCAGCGCCATGCCCTTGCGCCGCTCGATGGCCGAGCCGCGCGCGGTCATCATCAGGACCTTCACATCCGCAAGGCTGGGGTCGGTGCGGATGCCTTCGCAGATCTCGTAGCCCGAGACCTCGGGCAGCATCACGTCCAGCAGGACGAGATCGGGGTGCGTGTCGCGGATTCGCGGCAGGGCATCCGCGCCCGAGGCCACGCGGTCGTGCTCGTAGCCCTCGCGCGTCATCAGGTAATCCAGCGCCACGGCGATGTTGTCCTCGTCCTCCACCACAAGGATGCGCGGCTTGCGGTCCATGCCCTACCCCTCCCTGCACGCGGCGGCCTGCAACAGGTCGCCCGCGGGCGCCGGCTGCCAGTCGGCCCCCGTCAACTCTCCCGTCTCGGAAATCTTCACGCCCTCGACGACCGGCACCTGCCGCCCGCCCGCGCAATCGACCGCGATCAGCCCGTCCTCCACGGGCCGCCAGCGGGCGAATTTCAGGACCGGCACGATGCGCAGGCTGCCCAGCTGCGGATGGATCATCCGCTTGCGCTGGTCGATGGCCCAGAACCGCATGCGGATCGGCTTCAGATAGGTCCAGGGCCGCAAGGGCATCGCCTCTTCCTCGACCCGCACCACCTCGATCCCCGGCGGCAGTTCGGCCACGACGCGGTCATACCAGCTGTATTCCAGCACCAGGGTCGCGCCGATCAGGCCGACGGCGGCGGCAAGCGGGACCAGCCAGCGCGGCAGGCCCGGCCGCCAGCGCCGCAGGGCCCAGGCCAGAAGGCCCAGCGTAGCCGCGGCCAGGATCGCGCCGATCAGTTCCAGGGCCATTCCGTCAACTCCTTGCGCCGCGGGCCTGGCCCACGGCGGATTGCATGGTGCGCACCACCACGAAGGCGTCGCGCAGGTGGCTGCGTTCGAAATCCGATAGTTCCGACGGCGCGATGAAGTTGTCGGGCTTCTCGCCCGCCTTCACCCGCCGCGCCTGGTGTTCCAGCCGGGTCTGGGCGATCAGGTCGTAGGCCTCGATCAGATCGCGCCCGCCGCTGTCCGAGATCACCCCGGCCTCCACCGCCGTCTCGAGCCGCGCCCGCGTGTTCACCGCCGGCAGCTGCCCGATCAGCGCATAGACCCGACCGAGGTCCACCACCGGCACCACGCCGTTGTGCTTGAGGTCGATGTGGTTCTTGTATTCCCCCGACCGGATGGTGGCAAAGCCGCGCAACAGGCCCAGGGGCGGGTTGTGCTTCAGGCTGTTGGAAATCATGTGCGCCACGAAGATCGAATTCTTCGCGGCCATCTCCAGCACCTCGGCCTGCAACGCGGTGTAAAGGCTTGCCGTCCCGCCGATCGGGCGCAGGTCGAACATGACGCTGGCCAGCATCTGCGCCATGGGATCGGGCGTCGTTACCCACTTGCGGAAATATCCGCGCCAGACAGACATCCGCTGGCACCATTGCGGGTTGGTGGCCATCATGTCGCCGGGGCAATAGACATAGCCGCAGGCGTTCAGCCCGTCGCTCACGATCTTCGCCAGCCGCGCGAAATAGGCCATGTCGGCCTCGGTCGCGGCATCGTCGATCATCAGGCAGTTGTCCTGATCGCTGACCCCCGTCTGCTCCTGCCGGCCCTGGCTGCCGCAGGCCAGCCACAGGTAGGGCACCGGCGCGGGGCCAAGCTCGGCCTCGGCCATCGCCAGGAGTCGCCGCGTCACCGTGTCGGCGATGTCGGTGATGAGCCGCGTCACCACCTCGTGCGCGCTGCCCCCACCCACCAGCTGCACCAGAAGCCGCGGGATGCGCGCGGTGGTCTCGGCCAGTTCGGCGACCGTCTGCGCCGTCGCCGCATCACGCACCAGAAGGGCCGAACTGACGGCCTGGAACCGCACGAGGTCGGTCTGAGTGATCATGCCCACCAGCTTGCCGTCCTCCACCACGGGCAGATGTCCGATCCGGTGCTCCAGCATCCGGTTCAGCACGTCCGACCCCAGGCTGTCGGGCGTCAGCACCATCGGGTCCGTCGCCATCACCGCGCGCACCGGCATCGAAGGGTCCAGCCCCTCGGCCAGCACCTTGTTGACGAAATCCCGCGCGGTGACGATGCCGACCAGACGCCCGCCTTCCGTGATCGCCAGACAGGAGATATGCGCCTCGCGCATCTTCGCCGCCGCCACGCGGATCGGGGTATCCGGGGACACCG
>JBKBVC010000070.1:0-7629 GCA_046289805.1 Tabrizicola sp. | reverse complement strand
TTCACCAGCCATTTGGCCAGCGTGCCCTCCTCCATCGTCGGGGACAGGGCCGGCATCAGGATTTCAGTCGCCATCTTCCCCTCCTCAACGATAGCAGACGGTCTTCACGGCGGCGACGACTTCCGCCGGAGTGATCAGCGCGAACTTCTCCAGGTTCGCCGCATAGGGCATCGGCACATCCTTGCCCGTGCAGGTCACCACAGGAGCGTCGAGGTAATCGAAGGCCCGCTGCATGATCGTCGATGCCAGATGGTCACCGATCGACCCGACCGGGAAGCCCTCTTCCACGGTGACACAGCGGTTGGTTTTCATCACCGAAGCCAGCACCGTGTCGTAGTCGATGGGCCGCAGCGTCCGCAGGTTGACCACCTCGGCGCTGATCCCCTCCTTCGCCAGCTCCTCCGCCGCCGCCATGGCGTGCGAACAGCCGATCCCGAAGGACACCACCGTCACATCCGTTCCCGGACGCAGAATACTGGCCTTGCCGAAGGGAATGGTGAAATCCTCCGCCACCGGCACTTCGAAGGACCGACCGTAAAGGATCTCGTTCTCCAGGAACACAACCGGGTTCGGATCCCGGATTGCGGTCTTCAAGAGGCCCTTCGCGTCCGCCGCCGTATAGGGCATGCAGACCTTAAGCCCCGGGATTGCAGCATACCAGGCCGCGAAGTCCTGGCTGTGCTGCGCCCCCACCCGTGCCGCCGCGCCGTTCGGGCCGCGGAACACCATCGGGCTGCCCATCTGCCCGCCCGACATGTAGAGCGTCTTGGCGGCCGAGTTGATGATCTGGTCGATCGCCTGCATCGAGAAGTTGAAGGTCATGAACTCGACGATCGGCTTGAGGCCCCCCCAGGAGGCACCTACGCCGATTCCGGCAAAGCCCATCTCGGTGATCGGCGTATCGACCACGCGGCGGGCGCCGAATTCGTCCAGCAGGCCCTGGCTGATCTTGTAGGCCCCCTGATATTCGCCGACCTCTTCCCCCATCAGGAAGACCGTCGGATCGGCCCGCATCTCCTCGGCCATCGCCTCGCGCAGCGCCTCGCGCACCGTCATCGTCTTGGTCGGACCTTCGGGCAGGTCGGTATGCGGCCAACCCGCCGCCGCCACCGGGGCGGGGGCCGCCGCCGCTGCTGCGACCGGAGCCGCCGCCGCCATCGCCACCACCGGGGCCGCCGCCGGAGCAGGGGCCGCTGCCGGGGCAGGGGCAGGGGCCGCGCCCACCGTCTCGCCCTCTTCCACCAGCACCGCGATGGGCGTGTTCACCTTCACGCCGGCCGTGCCCTCTGGGACCAGGATCTTCCCCACGATCCCATCGTCCACCGCTTCGAACTCCATCGTAGCCTTGTCGGTCTCGATCTCGGCGAGGATCTGGCCCGACTTGACCGCATCCCCCTCCTTGACCAGCCATTTCGCCAGAGTCCCTTCCTCCATGGTCGGGGACAGCGCGGGCATCAGTACTTGCGTGGCCATGATTTCCCCTCCCTTACGCGTAGATATCCGTCCAGAGCTCGTCCATCGGCGGCTCCGGGCTGTCCTTCGAGAACTCGGCCGCCTCGTTCACGATCGCCTTGATCTCCTTGTCGATGGCCTTCAGCTCCTCGTCGGACGCCAGCCCCCCCTGCGTCAGCAGATCGCGGACGTGCTCGATGCAGTCCTTCTCGGTCTTGATCTTCTCGACCTCCTCGCGCGTGCGGTATTTCGCCGGGTCCGACATGGAATGGCCACGATAGCGATAGGTCATCATCTCCAGGATATAGGGACCGTTCCCTGCCCGGCAGTGCGCCACCGCCTTCTCTCCGGCCGCCTTCACCGCCAGCACGTCCATCCCGTCCACCTGCTCGCCCGGAATGCCATAGGCCAGGCCCCGGCCATAAAGCGTGGTGGACTTGGTGGACCGCTTGACGCTCGTCCCCATCGCATACTGGTTGTTCTCGATCACGAAGACCACCGGCAGCGCCCAGAGCTCGGCCATGTTGTAGGTCTCATAGACCTGCCCCTGGTTCGCCGCGCCGTCGCCGAAATAGGTGAAGGTCACGCTGTCATTGCCCAGATACTTGTCGGCAAAGGCGAGACCCGCCCCCAGAGGCACCTGGGCGCCGACAATTCCGTGCCCGCCGTAGAAATGTTTCTCTTTCGAGAACATGTGCATCGAGCCGCCCTTGCCCTTGGAATAACCCCCGATGCGTCCGGTCAGCTCGGCCATCACGCCCTTCGGGTCCATCCCGCAGGCCAGCATGTGCCCGTGGTCCCGGTAGCTGGTGATCCGCTTGTCGCCCGGCTTCGCCGCCGCCTCCAGGCCCACGACCACCGCTTCCTGCCCGATGTAGAGGTGGCAGAACCCTCCGATCAGGCCCATGCCGTAGAGCTGGCCTGCCTTTTCCTCGAACCGGCGGATCAGCAGCATCTCGCGGTAGTATTTCAGCAGCTCTTCCTTCGAGACGTTCGGTCTCGCGACGGGCTTCTTCGCCATCGGGCTCCTCCCAGGCATCTTGCAGGTGCAGAATATGGTTTAGTATTAAACGATCCATACAGCATCGGCGTTTGTTGGGTCAAAGGAAATCTCTGCTGCCGCGCAGGGCTGCACGACATGGCACCTATGCGCCCCAGTCAAGGCTTGAACAGGCCCGCGTCAGCGGATGGCGATCTCGTCGGCGCGCATGTAGCCCAGCACGTCACGCGCCTGCTGGTCCAGCAGGTCGAGGTCCAGATAGGTGTCCGAAAGCCGATGCGTCAGGTTCTCCATCCTGGACAGTTCGGCCGAGAGGCGGTCCCGTTCGGCCCGCAGGGCCTCGGCCTCGGCGTGGATGGCGACGCGGGCGAACATGCCGTATTCACCCTGCACGGCGTTGAAGGTGAAATAGACCCCCAAGGCCGAGACGAAGACCAAATAGGCCAGTCCCCCAAGTCCTCGCTGCGATTGTGCTGCCGACATCTGCCTTGCTCCGGCCCCTCTGCCGGGGGCCCGTCCGAATCATGGCATAAGCCGAATCGGTTGTGAATCCTGAAAATGCGCAGCCCGCAAAGACTTGCAGGGAAAAGGGGGCCCGCTGGCCCCCCGGCCGAGCCGTTTTCCGACCTCAGGTGATCGAGGCAGCGTAAATCCCGTCGATCGCGTCCTTCAGGACTGCGTCGAACTCGGCGTCCGTCTGCTGCGCGCTCAACCCCTCGCTCAGCGCGCGGCTGAAGCTTGCGATGATCCCGTGGTTCTGCGCCAGGATCCGGTTCGCCTCGTCGCGGCTGTAGCCGCCCGAGAGCGCCACGACCTTCAGCACCTTGGGATGCTGCACCAGCGGCTGATAGAAATCGGGCACCGTGGGCAGCGACAGCTTCAGCATGACCTGACCGTCCAGCCCCTCAAGGTGCCTGAGGATCTCTTCCTGCAGGATCGCCTCGGCCTCGGCCTTGTCGGGGATCGAGATGGTGACCTCGGGTTCTAGGATCGGCATCAGCCCGTGCGAGGCCACCTGCCGGCCGATCTCGAACTGCTGCGCGACGATGGCAGCGATGCCCTTGGCATTGGCCGCATGGATCACCGAGCGTTCCTTGGTGCCGAAGATCCCGGCCTTCCCGGCCCGCTCGAGCAGGGCATCCAGCCCCGGAATCGGCTTCATCAGCTGTACGCCGTCGGCCTCCGGCTCCAGCCCCTTGTCGATCTTGAGGAAGGGCACGACGCCGCGCTTTTCCCAGAGGTAGGTCGCGGTCGGGATGCCGTCGATGGTGCGGTCCATGGTCTGCTCGAACAGGATCGCGCCCACCACCTTGTCGCCGGTAAAGGCGGGGGACTTGATGATCCGCGCGCGCATCGCGTGGATCAGGTCGAACATCTGCTCCTCGCCCGAGTAGTCGCTTTCGGAAATCCCGTAGAGCTTCAGCGCCTTGGGGGTCGATCCGCCCGACTGGTCCAGGGCCGCGATGAATCCGCGCCCATTCCGCACCTGTTCGGTCATCTTCGCGTTGGTCATGTCCGTCTCCCGAATGTCACCGCCGGCATAGCCGCCGCGGCCCCGTGCCTCAACCCATCAGCGCCTTCACGCCCGGCAATTCCTTGCCCTCCATCCATTCCAGGAAGGCGCCCCCGGCGGTGGAGATGAAGGTGAAATCCTCCGCAACCCCCGCCGCGTTCAGCGCCGCCACCGTGTCGCCGCCGCCCGCGACCGAGATCAGCTTGCCCGCCTTCGTCAGCCGTGCCGCCGCCCGTGCAGCCGCATTGGTCGCGGCATCGAACGGCTCGATCTCGAAGGCGCCGAGGGGGCCGTTCCAGATCAGCGTCCTGGCGCCGGCAAAGACCGCCTCCAGCGCCTGCACCGTCTCGGGCCCGGCGTCCAGGATCATCGCATCCGGCGGGCATTTGTAGACGCTGACGGTCTGGCTTTCGGCCCCCGCCTTGAACTCGCGCGCCACGACCACATCGACCGGCAGATGGATCTGGCACCCGGCGCCCTGCGCGCGGTGCCGGATCTCGCGCGCGGTCTCGGCCATCTCGCGTTCGGCCAGCGACCGGCCGACCTCGATCCCCTCGGCCACGAGGAAGGTGTTTGCCATGCCCCCGCCGATCACCAGATGATCGACCTTCGTCACCAGGTTCGCCAGGAGCTCGATCTTGGTGGAAACCTTCGCGCCGCCCACCACCGCGACCACCGGCCGCTCGGGCGATCCCAGCGCGGCCTCCAGCGCCTTCAGCTCGGCCTCCATCAGCCGCCCTGCCGCCGCCGGCAACAGCCGCGCCAGTCCTTCCGTCGAGGCATGCGCCCGGTGCGCCGCCGAGAACGCATCATTCACATAGACATCGCCCAGCTTCGCCATTTCGGCGGCAAGCGCGGGATCGTTCTTCTCCTCGCCCGGATGGAAGCGGGTGTTCTCCAGGAGCACCACTTCGCCCGGCCCGGCCTTGGCGATGGCCTCGGCAGCCGGCGCCCCCACGCAATCGGTCCCGAACACCACCTTCCGCCCCAGCGATCCGGCCAGCGCCTCGACGACATGGGACAGGCTCATCTCGGGCACCACCTTTCCCTTCGGCCGGTCGAAATGCGCCAGCAGCACGACCTTGCCGCCCTTGGCGATGATGTCGTCCACCGTCGGCCTGATCCTGTCGATCCGGGTCATGTCGGTGACGCGGCCCCCTTCCATCGGCACGTTGATGTCCACCCGCACCAGCACCACCTTGCCGCCAAGGTCCATCTCGTCCAGCGTTTTCCAGGGCATCGTGTCATCCTCCGTGAAAGCCTGCCTGCACATGCCCCCGTTATCACGCGCGCGTCAACCGCCTGCGACGCTTTGCGCTTCCCTTGGCCGGTTGCCGCCGTTACGGTCGCGCCCGACCTGAACCCCGAAGGAGACCCCGATGGCCCAGATCAAGGACCCGGAAAACACCATCATCCTGACGCTGAAGGACGGCGAGGTGGTGATCGAGCTTCTGCCCGACGTGGCGCCGAAGCATACCGAGCGGATGAAGCAGCTTGCCCGTGACAGGGCCTACGACAATGTGGCCTTCCATCGGGTGATCGATGGCTTCATGGCCCAGACCGGCGATGTGGAAAACGCCAACATGGCCTCGCCCAACTACAACCCGCGCCGGGCGGGGACGGGCGGCTCGCAATATCCCGACCTCCCGGCCGAATTCTCCAAGCTGCCACACGACCGGGGCACCCTCGGCGCCGCGCGTTCGCAGAACCCGAATTCTGCGAACAGCCAGTTCTTCATCAACTTCCGCGACAACCATTTCCTGAACGGCCAGTATACCGTCTATGGCCGGGTGATCTCGGGGATGGAGCACGTGGACAAGATCGCGCGCGGCGAGCCGCCCGCGAACCCCGACCGCATGATCTCTGTCCGGGTGGCCGCCGATGTCGCGTAAGCTGATCCTCGCCGCCGTCCTCGCCCTTGCCACCCCGGCCTTCGCCCAGGAGACGGATGGCCCCGGCCCGAACCTGGTGATCGATATCGCCGGCCAGGCCAACGGCACCGTGGTCATCGACCTCCTGCCGGACATTGCCCCCCGGCACGTCGCCCAGATCACCGCGCTCGCGAAAGAGGGCGCCTATGACAACGTGGTCTTCCACCGCGTGATCGACGGCTTCATGGCCCAGACCGGCGACGTGCAGTTCGGCAAGACCGGGGGCGATCTGTCCATGGCCGGCCGCGGCGGCTCGTCGAAACCCGACATCCCGGCCGAGTTCACCAACACGATCAGCTTCCAGCGCGGCGTGGTCGGCATGGCCCGCGCCCAGGATCCGAACTCGGCCAACAGCCAGTTCTTCATCACCTTCGGCGACGCGAGCTTCCTCGACGGCCAGTACACCATCGTCGGCAAGGTCATCTCGGGGATGGAGGTCGTGGACGCCATCAAGCGCGGCGAGGGCCAGAATGGCGAGGTCTCGGCTCCCGCCGACGTGATGGTCAAGGTCACCGTGCAGGAGTGAGCGAAGGGCAGGGCGGTCGCACCCGCCCTGCCTATTCCAGCACGACCAGCGCGTGACGCTTCTTGCCGGCGGTCAGCTTCAGCGGCTCGGCCAGATGGCTCGCGCCATAGCGCAGGCCGGGGTCGGTGACCAACTCGTCGTTCACCCGCGCGCCGCCCTCGGCAATCAGCCGTTTCGCCTCCTTGCCGCTGGCCGCGAGCCCTGCGCGCACGAACAGCTGCACGATCCCCACGCCCTCGGCCAGCTCCTCGGGCTGCAACGTCACCCTGGGCAGGTCCTCGCCGATTCCGCCCTTCTCGAACACCTCGCGCGCCGTGGCTTCCGCCGCCGCCGCCGCTTCGGCCCCGTGCAGCAGCGTTGTCGCGTGATTGGCCAGCAGGATCTTCGCCTGATTGATCTCCGCCCCGCCAAGGCTGCCCAGACGGTCGCAGTCCTCGACCGGCAGCTCGGTGAAGATCTTCAGGAACCGGCCCACATCGGCATCGGTCGTGTTGCGCCAGAACTGCCAGAATTCGTAAGGCGACAGCATGTCGCCATTCAGCCAGACCGCGCCCTGCGCCGACTTGCCCATCTTGCGCCCGTCGCTCGTGGTCAGAAGCGGCGTCGTCAGCCCGAAGATCTCCTTGTCGATCACCCGGCGCGTCAGGTCGATCCCGTTGATGATATTGCCCCACTGGTCCGACCCGCCCATCTGCAACAGGCAGCCATAGCGCCGATGGATTTCAAGGAAATCATAGGCTTGCAGGATCATGTAGTTGAATTCCAGGAAGGACAGCGACTGCTCGCGGTCCAGCCGGGACTTTACGCTCTCGAACGACAGCATCCGGTTGACGCTGAAATGCCGCCCGATGTCGCGCAGGAAATCCAGGTAGTTCAGATTGTCCAGCCATTCGGCATTGTTCAGCATGATGGCGTCGGTCGGGCCATCGCCATAGGTCAGGTAATTGGCAAAGACCTTCTTCAGCCCCGCGATGTTGGCGTCGATCGCCTCGGGCGTCAGCAACGGCCGCTCCTCCGACCGGAACGAGGGGTCGCCCACCTTGGTCGTCCCCCCGCCCATCAGCGTGATCGGCTTGTGCCCGGTCTTCTGCAACCAGCGCAGCACCATGATGTTCATCAGATGCCCGACATGCAGGCTGGGGGCGGTCGCGTCATAGCCGATGTAGGCCGGCACCACACCCTTCAACAATGCCTCGTCAAGCGCCTG
>JBKBVC010000069.1:0-7657 GCA_046289805.1 Tabrizicola sp. | reverse complement strand
TGGTGGCCGACGATGCTCTGGCCCCCTTCAGTCTGGTCTGCAAGGCGCTGTCGGCGAATGGACGGTCGACGGTGAAGCTCAGCGACAACCCGGCCAAGGCCATGGGGCCGGCAGATGAGATCGAACGCTACAAGCGGGTGTTTGGCGTCGGCCAGCAGGAGGAGATCGAGGTCGTCGTCTGAGGCAGGCCCCGGAATCCTCGCCGATAATTCCGGGGCGGGTCAGCCCAGCACCGCCCGCGCGCAGTGCAGTGCGCGCGCCAGGTGGCTGGCGTGGATCGGATCGCCCGGCGCCAGCCGCGGCATGGTCCAGCCGACCGAAGCCAGCGTGCGGGCCAGGGTGAAGGCCTCCACCATGTCGCGGTCGTTGGTGCCATAGCCCGCCATCAGCGCTGCGCGCAGCTGCGGTTGTTCGGGATGCGCCCAGGTCTGCACCAGCGCGGTGCCGAGGTCGTAGAGCCGGAAGCCGAACCCCGCGTCGTCGAAGTCGATGAGCGAAACCGAACGGCCGTTCACCAACACGTTCTCCCGCAGCACGTCGGCGTGGATCAGCCCCTGATCGCCCGACAGCCTCTCGCGCAGGGCGTCGCGCGCGCGGATCAGGACCGCGCGCTGGTCGGGGCTGGCGGCGGGATGCTCCCAGAACCGACCCCAGAGCGGGGTCTCCCCGACCAGCCCCGCAAGATCCCAGCGCGGGCGGGTGAAATCCTCGGGCAGCGCCAGGGCATCGGTCGCCCGGTGCACCCGAGCCAGAAGAGCGCCAAGCGCGTGGTAGAGGTCCAGCACCTCGGCCAGCGGGCGGGCAAAGGGCAGGGCGGCCTCGCCCAGGGCCTCGCCCTCCATCCAGGCTATGGCCGAGGCGTGGCGGCCGTCCGCCAGTGGCACCAGAAGCCGGCCATCGAGCGCGGGCAGGGCAGCGGGCACGGGGCAGCCGGCTGCGGCGAGCCCGGCGCACCACCAGAGTTCCGAGCGGATCGCGGCGGGGGACTGATAGCCCGCCCGGTGCAGCCGCAACGCGGCGCGGGCGCCCGAGGGCAGGGCCATCTCGAAGACATGGTTCTCGCGGTCGCGCAGAAGGCGCAGCACGCGCCCGCCCCAGGCCTGCGCGGCGGTCTCGGCCGGGGTCATTCCTCGTCCCCGACCTTGCCGCGCAGGGCCTTCACTTGACCCCGCGCCGTCTTGGCGGCGATGCGGCGGCGCTGGCTGGCGAGCGTCGGCTTGGTCGCGATCCGCCGCTTCGGCGCGACCAGAGCGGCGCGGACCAGCTCCACCAGCCGTTCGCGCGCGATCTCGCGGTTGCGGGCCTGGCTGCGCGTTTCGTCCACCTGGAGCACGATGGCGCCTTCCGCCGTCCAGCGCCGCCCGGCCAACCGCTTCAGCCGCGCCTTGACCCCCGGTGTCAGATGCGGCGACCGCTCGGCCTCGAAGCGCAGTTCGACGGCAGTCGAGACCTTGTTGACGTTCTGCCCGCCGGGGCCCGAGGCGCGCATGAAGCTTTCGCTCAGTTCCCAGTCGGCGATGGCAAGGGTGTCGGTGACGTGCAGCATGGCGCGGTTATGGCGCGGGCCCGGCCGTCAGGCGAGCGCAAAATTCATTGGCGAGGAATTTTGCGTCCCCGCGCGCGCCCGGCAGCCAGAACGTCAGCGCCCCTTCTGCCGCAGCCAGTTCCGGATGATCTCGCGGTGACGCTCTCCGGAGTAGCTCGGGAAATGGCCGCCATGGACCACCCGGACCGGCAGCCGCAACAGCCGTTCCATGGAGGCGACATACTGCCATCGTTCAAGGTCGCTCGTGCCCTCGATCAGCGCGCCGTCATAGACGATGTCGCCCGAGAACAGGATTCCCGTCGCCGCCTCCCACAGCGCGATGCCGCCGGGGGAGTGGCCGGGGGTGTGGATCACCTCGAACTGCCGGTCGCCAAGATCGACCACATCGCCGTCCCACAGGATGCGGCTCACCGGCGCTGCCTGGACGGCGTAGGTCTCGGACAGGTAGGGCTCGGGCGGCAGGGTCGTGAAGATATCGTCGGTGACATAACGGTCGGCGAAGGTGTTCTCCCGGGTGGGCGCACGAAGGTGATGCGCCTCGGCAGCGTGGCAGAGGCGGCAGGGAAACTCGTGGTGCAGGCCGATGTGGTCGAAATGGGTGTGGCTGGCGACCGCCTGCAACGGGCGTTCGGTGACCAGGGGCACCCAGTCGCGCAAGCTGACCACGCCCATCCCGCTGTCCACCAGCATGTCGCTGTCGCGGCCCCGGACGTGCCAGACATTGCAGCGGTAGAATTCTCGGATGTTCGGTTCGTCGATATGGGTGACGCCGTCGCCCACGCCCCGCACCCGCCACCAGTCTTGCGGTTTCGCTCTCATTCCGTCAGCACCACATGGGTTTCCGCGCCAAGGTCCAGCACTTCTCCCGCCCTGACCATCCGGGATTGCGGCAGATGCACGACAAGCCGCAGGTCTGGTGCGCTGACCGGCGCGACATGGGCGCGAACGTAGGACCCGAAGAAGGCCGCGTCCCGCACCGTGCAGGGGCCGATGCGCAGCGCGCCGGCGGGCGAGATCGCTTCGGGCCGGATGCAGAGGATGCCATCCGCCACCGGGACCGGGCCGAAGGGGGCCTTTCCGTCCGAGACCGGAATCCGGTTGATCTCGCCCATGAAGCCGGCGGAGAACAGGGTCTTCGGATGCAGATAGACCTCGCGCGGGGGGCCGTGATCCTCGATCCGTCCGCCATTCATCACCACGATCCTGTCGGCGATGGCCATGGCCTCTTCCTGGTCGTGGGTGACGTGAACGAAGGTCGTCCCGACCCGGCGCTGGATCGCCTTCAGCTCGTCCTGCATCTGGCGGCGGAGCTTCAGGTCCAGCGCGCCGAGGGGTTCGTCCAGGAGCAGCACGTCCGGTTCGACGGCCAGCGCCCGGGCAAGGGCCACCCGCTGGCGCTGCCCACCCGAAAGCTCATGCGGCCGCCGGTCGCCGCGACCTTCTATGCCGACGAGGGCCAGCATGGCATCGGCCTTCCGCGCCCGCTCGGCACGGGGCAGGCCGCGCATGCGCAGGCCGAAGCCCACGTTGTCGCGGAGCGACATGTGGGGAAAGAGCGCGTAGTCCTGAAAGACGGTCGTCGTCGGCCGGTCCTTCGGCGCGACGCCGGCCATGTCCCGCCCGCCGATCAGGATCTGGCCCGAGGTCGGCTCGGCGAAGCCGCCGATCAGGTTCAGCAGCGTGGTCTTGCCGCAGCCCGAGGGGCCGAGCAGGACGACGAACTCCCCCGCCGCGATGTCGAGACTGACCTCGTTCAGAGCAAGTGCCGCGCCATAGCGTTGCGAGACGGAGCGGATCGAGACGGAAGCGGTCACTTCGCCCTCCGGAAGACGAGAAGTTCGAGCAGGATCACCAGCGTCACCGAGACGAGGAAGACCAGCGAGCCCACCGCATTGGTGGCGGGCGACAGGCCCGACCGCAGCATCGACCAGATTTCCACCGGCAGGGTGACGTCGAAGCGGGTCAGAAGGAAGGCGATGATGAACTCGTCCCAGGAGAAGGTGACCGACAGGAAGAAGGCGGCGGCGAGCGGCGCGGCCAGCATGGGGGCGGAGATCAGGAGAAGCACCTTCCACTCCGGCGCGCCCAGGTCGCGGGCGGCGCGTTCGGCGGATCGTTGATGGTCGCCCATGGCGGCATAGGTGATGGCGAAACAGAGGGGCAGGTTGATGACCACATGGCCGATCCCGGCCGTCCAGAGCGACAGGCGGATGCCGGTCTGGGTGTAAAGGTTCAGCAGGCCCAGCGCGATGATCAGGTAGCTGACGGTCAGGGGTGCGATCAGGACCCCCCGCATCAGCGCCGACCCGGGCAGGCGGACACGGGCCAGCGCATGGGCGGCGAGGAAGCCGAGGATGAGGGCGACGGTCGAGGAAACGACCGCGACCAGAAGCGAATTTCCCAGTGCCGCCATCAGTTTCCCGTCGGACAGGACCTTGGCATACCAGTCCAGAGTGAACCCCCGGAAGGGCGGCACCGGCAGGCGGCCGTCCTGAAAGCTGAAGACGACCAGCACCGCGACCGGCAGGAAGACGAAGACATAGGCCAGGGCAAGATAGACCCAGGAGAGGATGCGCATCAGACCGCCCTCCTCGTGCGCCTTCGGCTTCTTGTCGGAGGGGACAACGCTGCGAGGAGTGACGAAGTCATCGACGAGCGCCTCATCAGACCCGATCCAGCCGCAGCCAGCGGCTTGAGGCGAAGTAGGCCAGCGTCACCACCGCCATCAGCACCACCGACAGGGCCGAGGCGAGCGGGAAGTTCCCGCCGCGGCCCAGTTGCAGCATGATCAGCTGCGGCAGGGTCAGTTCGGCATTCCCGCCCAGGATCTGCGGCGTGATGTAGTCGCCGATGCAGAGGACAAAGGTCAGGAAGGCGCCGGTGACGACGCCGGGCAGGGTCAGGGGCAGGATGACGTGGACAAAGCTCTGCCAGCGGCTGGCGCCCAGGTCCTGCGCCGCGCGGGCGTAGTTCGGCGACAGCTGGATCAGGTTGGCATAGATCGTCAGCGTCAGCAGCATGACGAAGAAATGCACGAAGCCGATCACCGTCGCCGCCCGGGTCGAGGCGATCTGCACCGGCTCGGCAATCACGCCCAGCCACAGCAGCGTCTGGTTCACCACCCCGTTCTGCCCCAGGACCAGAAGCCAGGAATAGGACCGCACAACATAGGAGGTCCAGAACGGCAGCACCGCCATGAGGAGCGCGAGCCTTTGCCAACGCGCCGGCACGCGGAAGGCGATGATCGCTGCCAGGGGATAGGCGAGAACCACCGAGATCACCGTCACGACCGCCGTGATCTCCAGGCTGTTGAGCAGCGCCTTCAGCATCGTCCAGTCGGTGAAGATGCGGGCATAGTTGCCCATGTCAAAGCCCTGGACGGCCTGCCGCCCCTCCATATGCGCGAAAGAAAGCGCGACCATGCCCAGGAAGGGCAGGACGAAGAAGGCAGCCGTCCATAGAAGCGCCGGGGCCAGAAGGCCCCAGGCAAGACGGCGGTCGCGGGCGGCCAGGCTCACGGTTCGGGGCTCACCGATCGGGGCTTACTGGTTCAGCATCTCGGTCCAGAGATCCTGCATCGCGGTATCAAGCGCCGTATCCGGGATCGGATACAACTGCGCTCGGGCCAGGAAATCGGGCTGCTGGTCCCAGCGCAGGACGGCCTTTGCCTCGGGGCTCAGCAGCTCGCCGGCCTTGGCATTGGCCGGCATCCCCCAGTAGCAGGACGAGGTCGCAAGGGCCGCCTGACCTTCCGGCGAGACGATGTATTTCACGAATTCCAGCGCGAGGTCGGGCTGGGTGGAGCCCGCCACCACCCCGATCGACTGCGCCCAGCGAAGCGCGCCCTGCTTCGGGATCGTCCAGTCGAGGTTCGGGTTCTCGGTCGCCAGCACCGCCGTCAGCCATTCGCCGCCGCCGACCACGATATCCACCTCTCCCGTCGCCAGCGCGGTCTGCGCAGCAACAACCTCCGACACCTGCTTGGACGCCTTGCGCAGCGCCATCAGCGGGTCGCGCAGCACGCCGAGGGTGTCGGCGGTGATGTCGGCGGTGTTGATCCCCTGGCTCAGCGCCACCAGACCCAGGACCGGAAGGTAATAGTCATAGATGCCGATCCGTCCGTCATACTTGCCCGAGGTGAGGGTGGCCATGTCCTCCATATCCGCCGGATCGACCTTCGACTTGTCATAGGAGATGGTGTTGTAGCCGAACTTCTCGGTCACGGCATAGGTCTTGCCGTCCACGGTGTTGTTCTCGGCCATCACCAGTTCGGGAAAGAAATCCGCCGTCGGCAGCGCATCCGCCGGGATCTCGGCCAGATGCCCTGCCTCGACCGCGCGCTTCACGTCAACCGCGTCGATCACCAGCACGTCCCAGTCGCCGGGCCGCGACTGATCGAGGATCGCAAGCCCCGCCGCCGTGCCCTCGTATTCCTTGAGGTTCACCTTCACGCCGAACTTCTCCTCGAAGGGCCGGATCAGCGCGGGATCGGTGTGGTCGCACCAGACCAGCGCGTTCAACTCCTGCGCAAGGCCGGGCGTAGCGGTCAGGATCAGGGCAAGGGCAGACAGCGTGCGGGTCATCGTCATCTCCATGTTGAATGGCCTCTGGGCGGGCGCTTGCGAAAAGAATTGAGTTCGTTCATTTTTGAAGTCAACATCAAATATTGGGCAAGATTGGAACCGCATGACCGGGCTGCGCGAAAGACAGAAGGCCGACCGCACGCGCCGGATCCTCGAGGCGGCCTCGCGGCTGTTCCGCAGCCAGGGCTATGATGCCGTGCGCATCGAGGACATCGCGGCTGCGGCCGAAGTGTCGGCGGGCACCTGCTACAACTACTTCTCGACCAAGGGGGATCTCCTGCTGGCCATCGTCTCGATGGAGGTGGAAGAGGTGATCGAGGCGGGCCGAGCCCTGGTGCTGGCACCGCCTGCGGACGTGGCCCGCGCGCTGGCCGAGCTGATCGGGATCTATTACGACCATTCGCTGCACTACCTGTCGAAGGAAATGTGGCGCAGGGCCATGGCCATCTCGATCGAGGCGCCGGCGACGCCGTTTTCGCGGCATTACACGCATCTGGATGCGATGCTGGCGGCCCAGGTCTGCGATCTGCTGTCGGCGCTGAAGCGGCGCGGGCTGACGCGGGGCGACCTGGATACTGCGGTCCTGGGTCAGATCGTGTTCAGCGCGCTGAACCAGCTGTTCATCGAATTCGTCAAGGACGACGCGATGCCGATGCCTGACCTGCACCGGGCCAGCGAGGCGCAGACGGTGGCGCTGGCGGCCCTCATGCGGGCGCCGCCCGACAGCGTGGCCTGACCCGGAGTGGTCGAGACAAGGCCTGCGCCTCAGGCCGCGCTGCCGACCAGATGGCCCCCGCCGACATCGCGCAGGACCACGCGCGCCGGCGCCCGGCCGGCCTTCCAGGGGAACATGGCGTCATGGCCCAAGTCGGCGTCGAAGAAGAAGTAATCCGCCGCCAGCGCCTCGGCCCCAAGCTCCGGCCAGGCCAGCGTCAGCTGCAACCCGATGGCCGTCAGCTGCCGGGTCAGTGCCTGCACCATGGGGTGAGGGCAATGCGGGATGATCGCCTGCGCGCCCCCGAGGTTCGGAATGCGGATCGGCCGGCGATTCATGACAGGATCCGGCAGCGGTCGGGCCAGAGGCCGCGTCCTCAAGGTCAAGCGCCCGGCAGGCGGCCATGAATTCTTGGGACGACGGGCCGATCAGCGAGTTCAGGATGGAAGCGGGCCGGGCAAAGCGCAGCTCCTCGATCATCCGCCCGACCTCGTACGAGCCGATCGGCAGGTAGCGTTCGCCCACGACCTCCCCGACGGCGGCGGAGATGCGTTCGCAGGCGAGGCGGTTCATCCCCCGGCCCCGGAAGTAGTTCGATCCCACCAGATCTGCCCGCCGCCCGAGTGCCACATCACCTTTTCGCGATCTTCCTGACCGACGACATGCACGACGGGTCGGCGGTCAAGGGTCCATGTGGATTTTCTTGCACCGATCCCGGATTGCCGGGGCGCATTGACCAAGGAAAAGGCAATCCGGGTCGGTCGGACCGCTGGCGGCGGATTGTTGCCCCGCCGCGAAGTAGAGAAAGGGTTG
>JBKBVC010000068.1:0-7682 GCA_046289805.1 Tabrizicola sp. | reverse complement strand
CGCGTCAAAGCAGTTGTGGCTCATCGCCACCCCGGCGGCCAGCGCGATCACGTCGCGGCTGAACAGCGACAGCTCCATCCCGGGCTGGCCCTGCGTGACTCCGTCGCACATCGCCGGCACCCCGCCGGCCACTTGCGCCGTGACGCCCGCCTTCGCCGCCGCCGCACGGATGATGTCGGGATAGCGCTCGAAGGGCTGATGCGCGGACAGCATGTCGTTGTAGGCCGTCACGATCCCGAGATTGGGCACCTTGGCCGCCGCGAGCGTTTCCTTGGCCGGTCCCATCGCGGCATAGGCATGGGCCTGGTTGCCGCAGCTGAGATGGGCCCGCACCGGCCCATTCGAGACGGCCTGGCGCATGCGTTCCAGATACTGCCCCCTTGCTTCGGCGGATCGGGCGCGGATGCGGTCGGTCACGCGGGCGATGGTCGGGTTCAGGGGCATCGGATCCTCCGGCTCTGGCTGGCACGGATATAGCAAAGGATGTTAGCGCTAACAACCAATATCCTCGGTGAAGGTGCGGTGTTGTTACGGCTTCCGGCGCGCGCGCGAACCCGCTATGGGGACGCATGGACGACGATAGCCCGAACACTCCCGCGCTGCAAACCGGCCGCCGCCCGACTGTCCGACTGAAGCCGAAGGCCGAGGCACGGGCGATCCGGCATGGCTTTCCCTGGGTCTATGCTGATGAACTGGTGACGGACCGGCGCACCATGGCACTGGCGCCCGGCGCTCTTGCCGTGCTGGAAGACGGCGAGCGACGCCCCTTGGGCCTCGTCACCGTCAACACGCGCTCGAAGATCATCGCGCGGATGCTGGACCGCGATCCGGAAGCCAGGATCGACCGGGCCTGGTTCGAGGCGCGCCTTGCGCGCGCGATGGACCTGCGCAATCGGCTGTTCGACGCGCCGTTCTACCGACTGGCGCATGCCGAGGCGGATGGCCTGCCCGGCATCGTCATCGACCGGTTCGGCGAAATCGCGGTGGTTCAGCCGAATGCGGCCTGGGCCGAGGCCGCGCTGTCCGACCTCGTGGCGGCGCTGGTTGCGGTGACCGGGGTGCACACAGTCGTCAAGAATGGCCAGGGAAGGGCGCGGGGGCTGGAAGGGCTGGTCGAAGAGATGGCAGTGGTCCATGGGCCGGCGCCGCAGGGGCCGGTGGCGGTGCCGATGAACGGGGCCGTCTATCTGGCCGATCTCATGGGTGGGCAGAAGACCGGTCTGTTCTATGACCAGCGACCGAACCATGCCTTCGTGGCTCGGCTGGCGCGCGGGGCGCGCGTGCTGGACGTGTTTTCCCATGTCGGCGGGTTCGCACTGGCCGCGCTGGCCGGAGGCGCGGAAACTGCGCTGGCAGTCGATGCCTCGTCCGCCGCTCTGACGCTGGCGGGTCAGGGGGCAGCCGCCTCGGGTTTCGGCGACCGGCTGGCGATCCGGCAGGGCGATGCTTTCGAGGTGCTGGAGGCGCTTGGGGCGGATGGCGCACGCTTCGATCTGGTGATCTGCGATCCGCCGGCCTTTGCGCCGGCGAAACCCGCGCTGGAGGCGGGCCTGAGGGCCTATGAGCGGATCGCGCGGCTGGCTGCGCCGCTGGTCGGCCCGGGGGGATACCTGGTGCTGTGTTCCTGTTCGCATGCCGCCGATCTTCAGGCCTTCCGCAACGCCAGTGCGCGGGGCATCGGGCGAGGCGGGCGGCGGGGCCAGATCATCCACACCGGCTTTGCCGGGCCGGACCATCCGGTCCTGCCTCAGCTTGCCGAAAGCTCCTACCTCAAGGCCCTGGTCTTTCGGCTGGACGGCTGATGAAGGCCGTCCTCGACGCCTGCGTGCTGTATCCCACGGTGCTGCGCGAGATCCTGCAAGGCGCGGGCGAGGCGGGCCTGTTCCAGCCGGTCTTTTCCGAACGGATCCTGCGCGAATGGGTTCTGGCGACGGCGAAGCTCGGGCCCGAGGCGCCGGCGATCGCGGCGGGCGAGGCGGCGGCCTTCCGCGCGGCCTTCCCGCGCGGTCTGGTCCGCGTCCACCCGGAGATCGAGGCAGGGCTTCTGCTGCCCGACCCGAACGACAGGCATGTGCTGGCTACCGCCATCGCCAGCGGCGCCGATGCCATCGTCACCTTCAACGCGCAGGACTTTCCGGGGCATGTGCTGGCCGCCGAGGGCATTGCACGCCGCGATCCGGACGGCTTCCTGTGGGAATTGCAGTCGCGCCACCCCGAGGCGATTGCCGCCATCGTCGAGACGGTGCGCGCGAAGGCGGAGGCGATCTCGGGCCAGCCGGTGGCGCTGAGACCCCTGTTGAAGCGCGCCCGGCTGTTCCGGCTGGCCAAGGCGATGGGCGCCTAGACGCGGCGGGCGGCGGCCATTTCGCGGGCGAGGCGCAGGGCGGCGATCAGGCTGGAGGGATCGGCGCGGCCCTGTCCGGCGATGTCATAGGCCGTGCCGTGGTCGGGCGAGGTGCGCACGAATGGAAGGCCAAGCGTCACATTCACCCCGCCGGCAAAGTCGATGGTCTTGATCGGAATCAGCGCCTGGTCGTGGTAGGCGCAGACGGCCACGTCATAGCGGGCACGGGCAGCGGCATGGAACATCGTGTCGGCCGGCCATGGCCCGGTCACGTCCAGCCCCTCGGCTGCAAGGCGCAGGACAAGCGGACGGATCATCCGCTCTTCCTCCCAGCCCATCGCGCCACCTTCGCCGGCATGAGGGTTCAATCCGGCCACCGCGATGCGCGGCTGCGGCAACCCGAAATCGCGCACCAGCCCGGCATGGGTGATGCGGATCGTTTCCTCCAGCAATGCCTCGGTCAGCGCGGCGGAAACTTCGGCCAGCGGAACATGGATCGTCGCGGGCACGACCCGCAGGCCTGGGCAGGCGAGCATCATCACCACCCGGTCCACCCCGGCCAGATGCGCAAGGAACTCGGTATGGCCCGGAAAGGCAAAGCCGGCGCCGTCCTTCAAGGCCTTCTTGTTGATCGGCGCGGTGCAGATCGCCCCGGCCTTTCCAGCCGAGACCATATGCACGGCGCGCTCAATGGCGGCAATGACGCCGGCGGCGTTGGCCGGGTCGGGATGGCCGGGCCGGGCAGGGGCGGCAAATTCCTGGGGCAGGACCGCAAGCGGCCCGTCGCCCGGCGCCTCGCCCTCGCCAATCTGGCGCCAGGCTGTGCCGGGGGGCAGATGCCGGGGGTCACCGATCCAGACGAACCGTTCACCGGCAGCCCAGGCCCTGGCGGCAATCTCGGGGCCGATGCCGGCCGGATCGCCACAGGTGACAAGGACGATGCCGCTCACGGCTCGCGGATGATCGCGGCTGAGCGCAGTTCTTCCATGTAGCCCTCGGCCATGCCTTCGAGCTTCTGGTTGATGACCTGCTCGCGGATCTGGTCGCGGGTCGGCGGCGGTTCCACCACCTGCTCACGGCCGCACAGCATCAGAAGCCGCCGGTAGCCGCCGCGGGTCAGCGCCGTCGAGATCTCGCCCGGGTCAAGCCGCGCCAGTTCCAGCGCCACGTCGCCGGGCACCTCGTCGAGTCCGGTCTTGGTGACGGTCAGCCGATCCTCGGGCAGCCCCTTGGCCTGAGCGTAAAGATCTGTGCAGCTGTCGGCCGCGGCACGGATCTTTGCGATCTGCGCTGCATCGTCCGGCACCAGGAACTCGGCCCATTCCACGCTGACTGAGAGCGGTTCGGCCTTGGTGTCCATGGCGACGTCGCGCAGCAGGAACAGCACCACCGCGCCGGGCACGGCAATCGGATCCGAGACCTCGCCGGGACCGAGCGCGAGGATTTTCTGGGCGATGGCCGCCGGCAGGTTGGAGAGCGGCAGCCAATCCAGCCGACCGCCTGCGCCAGCCGTGGGCGCAGCCGAGAATCTCCGCGCGGCCGAGGCGAAGGCAGCCTCGCCGCTGAGGGTATCGGACAGTTCCTGCGCGCGGGCCATGGCGGCATCCTCCTGGCCCTCGGGCGCGGGGATCACCAGTTCTCTGGCCAGCACCTGCAAGGCACGCGGGCGGGCCGAAGCCTCCAGCGCGCGGTCCACGTCAACCTCGCTGATCGGCACCTGCCCGAGGAAGCGCGCCCGCACCGCCTGACGCCACAACAGGCCGGCCGCGACGAAATCACGGAAGGTCTCGGCGGCGATCCCGGCCTTCTCCAGCTCGGCGACGAACTGCTCGGGGGTCAGGTTCGCGCGTGAGGCAAACTCCGCCATCCCGCGCTTCACTTCCTCGTCCGTGAGCCTGAGCCCCAGACGCTCGGCCTCGGTCTGGCGCAGACGGTCCTCGGTCAGCGCCTTCAGTGCCTCTTCCTCGGGATTGCCGGGGGCGCGCAGGACGCGCAGGAACAGGGCGCGCTGCGCCACCTCGTAATTGGTGATCACCCGGTCGTTGACATAGAGCCGGGGGGTGAACAGATCCTCGGCCGAGACCGGAAGGGCCAGAACAAAGCCAATGGCGACTGCCGCCACCCGTCGTTTCAGAACCGAAATATCCATCGTTTCCGCCGCTCTTCCTCAATCACGCGGGTCTCGGGCCCGCCGTTCCTTCCGCCGCGATCCACCCGCATCTATTTCCGGCAGGTCCGCGCCGGGCCTGCGCTGACGCCGCTGCCGAAGCCGACAAGATCCAAAGACAGCTCGAAGTCGGTCGTCGGCTTCACACTAGTCGAGGACGTGAACCGACGCGAGAGGGAAACATCAAGGCGCACGCATTCGTTCTGGAAGCCCAGACCCATGCCCGCGACGGTGCCGCGATCAGCCACGAAATCGTAGCGGCCCGAGAAATTGGCCGTCCAGTTCGGCGCCACCTTGCGCCGCGCGTCGAAGGTGATCTCGCGCGTCGGTTCCAGCCGGTTCTCCAGCGGATCGGGCACCGCCCAGATCAGCGAGGCGGACAACGCGGTCTTGGGCCCGTTCAACGCCAGGCGCGCCTCGGCCTTCGTCAGGTCGAGGTCGTCATCGAGGACCAGCCGTCCGGTCAGTGCAAGGCCGTCCGCCAGGGTGACATTTGCCGCCGCCAGCCAGTCGGAACGGGTTCCGGCCAGGCCCGAACCGGGTCCGAACTGCCCCAGATCCGCCTCGCGGATGACACGCCCGACCGTCACGCCCAGCGACCAACCCGCCGGGTCGTGCCGGGTCCAGCCGATCCCGATGTTGGCGCGCGCGCCACGTTCCACCGCGTCCGAGCCCGGAAAGCGGTCGAGTGCGAACAGGTTGCCCTCGTCGAACTCCACCAGCGCGGAATCCTCGTTCGGGATGGCGTCGCTGGATCTGGAGGCGAAGAGCAGCTGCACCACCGGCTCGATCACATGCGTCGCGCCGCTGGCACCGGCCTTGACCCAGGGCCAGCGAAGCTCCACCCCCGCGGCGCCGTGGGTGCGCGTGGTGCTACCGGCGAAGACCGCATCGTCTGTGATCGTGTAGGCGTCCGCCGTCACCTCACCCAGCACCGAGGCCTCGATCCCTGCCGGCAGGACAAAGCTGCGCCGCCAGTCGATCCGGGCCGAGATGCGGCCGATATCGCGGCCATCCGGAATGTCGTCGCTGTCGGGCCCATCGAGCGGACTCGAGGAGGCGCGGAACTGGTTGTGGGTCTGAAGTCTGAGGCCGCCTTCCCCGCCCAGCGGGCCCAGCGAGAAGCGCCGGTGAAAGGTCAGGTCCGCCACCAGCGAGGGGATCGAACTGTCGGTCTCGTCCTCGCGCAGTGTCTGGAAGCTGATGATCCGGGCGGCAATATGCTCGTTCCTGCGGGTGCGCCTGATCTCGATCCGGCTGTCCAGACGGTCGGCGTTGCCCAACCCGTAATCCAGCATGTAGGCCGGGTCGGTCACTGTCTGGCCATCGAAGGTCAGCTGGAAGTTCCGCGGCAGGGCGAAGGCCCCTTGCAGCCGCAGATAGCCGCGGGTCTCGCCCGGAAACAGCCGGTCGCGCGTGATCCAGCCCGAGGCCTCGACCTGGCCGGTCGCAAAGGCCTGACGGTAGCGCAGGCCGAGCGTCTGGGACTTGCGGGCGGTCAGGTAGGGCGTCAGCGTCAGGTCGGCGGATTTGCCGATCACGATGAAGTAGGGCAGCTTGATCCCGGTGCCGAGATCCGAGGTCGCCCGGAGTCCCGGCATCAGGAAGCCCGTGGCGCGCTTCAGAGTGGGGTCGGGCATCCGCAGGCGCGGGATGTAGAACACCGGCACCCCGGCCACACGGAACTGCGCACGATCGAAGTAGATCTGCCGTTCCACCTCGTCATGCACGACACGGCGGGCGCGGATTTCCCACAGGGGCGTCGGGTCGCCCTCGCAGACCTTGCAGGACGAGGCAGCGACGGTCTGCAACGCGGTGTAACGGCCCGAGAGCCGGACCATCCGGTTCGCCGCCAGTTGCAGCTGCTGGTTCAGGACCAGCCGCGCGCTGGACAGGATGCCTTCCGACAGGTCGGCGGCAAGCTCGGCCTGGCTGGCCAGGATCAATGTGTTGCCGCTTTCATCGGTCAGAACGATCGGCCCGGAGATCTCCAGCCGGTCCGTCGCCTGGTCAAAGACGATGCGGCTGGCCTTGAGTCGGCGACCTTTGAAGAACACCTCGACATTGCCGTCGGCAATCAGCCGGGTGTCCCCGGTGATCTGAAGGCTGTCCGAAACGAGCGTTGCCTGGTCCTGCGCCCGGGCAGGAAGCACCACAGTCAGGATCGCGGCGATCAGGATCAGGAGGCGGCGCATCTCAGCCCTCCTCGAGATGCAGAAGGAGGCCGAGCGACAGCATGGCCGCCGCGACCGGCGGGCTCCAGGCGGCCAGTGGAACCGGGATCTGCCCGCTGTCGCCAAGCGCCTGGGCGAAATTCCGCAGGAAGAAGAAGCCGAAACCTGCCAGCAGGGCATAAAGCACCATCCGCCCGCTGCCGCCAAAGCGGACATGGCGCATTGTGAACCCGGCCGCCACCAGCACCATCGCCGCCATCAAGAGAGGCAGGGCAAGTTCCATCTGGTACCATAGCTTGTAGGCCTGCGCCGAAAAGCCCGCGCGCTCGAGGTCGGCGATATAGCCGGGCAGATCCCAGAAGGCTATGGCGGACGGCGTGCCGAAACTGTCGCGGATCCGTTCCGGCGTCAGGTCCGATGGCAGTGCGACCGGCCCCGGGTCGACCACTGCCGTCAGTTCCGGGTTCGGGCTGGTCAAATCCCAGGTCTTGGTGCCGGTCAGCTCCCACGCCCCCTCGACAAGCCGCGCGGTTTCGGCCTCGATCCGCTTGCCTGGCGTTCCATCGACGCCGAAGCCGATGAAGGTGACCCCGAACAGCTCGGTTCCGTCCTGGTTCGACCGCGCGGCCTGGATCACCGTCTGGCCATCCTCCGCCCCCTGACGCAGCCAGAGGCCCGTGTCGGCAACCGACAGGACCGAGCGGCCGCCGTGGCTGAGCTCGGCGCGCCTGTCATCGTAGGCCTTCGAGGTCGCCGCGACCAGCGGGTTGAACAGGGCGACAGCCAGCAGGCCAAGCGCGACCGACACCAGCAGCGGGGTCAGCAGGAAATGCAGTCCCGACCGCCCAGCCGCGCGCACGACCACCAGCTCCGAGGATCTGGCAAGACCAAGGAAATTGGCGATCGCCCCCATCACCATGATCAGAGGGAGGATGCGGTAAAGCGTCGCGGGAACGCTGAGCAGCGACATTTCCGCCGCCCCGGACAGCCCGATCCC
>JBKBVC010000067.1:1953-7693 GCA_046289805.1 Tabrizicola sp. | reverse complement strand
GGCCGACCTGTCCGACCGGATGGGCGTGGCGCTCTCGCCCCACCGCTTCCGCGGCAACATCTGGGTCGAGGGTTGGGCGCCCTGGGCCGAGCTGGACCTGATCGGGACCGAGGTCACGATCGGCGCCGCGCGGCTGCACGTCGAAGCCCCCATCGGCCGCTGCCGGGCGACCGGCGCGAACCCCGACACCGGCGTGCAGGATGCCGACACGATGGGCGCGCTGGAAGCCGGCTATGGCCATACCGATTTCGGGGTCTTCGCGCGGGTCATCGCGGGCGGTCGGGCAGCGGTTGGCGACGAGGTGCGCGCATGACCATGACCTTCACCCTGACCCCCGAACCCGAGGAGCCCGCGCGCGAGGCCGGGCGGCTCTTGTTCGCCGGGCCCGTCACCTTCGTCAAGGGCGTGGTCGCCATGTCCGCCTTGCCCCCGGCCGACCGGCTGGAGGTATGCTTTGCCGGACGCTCGAACGTCGGCAAATCCAGCCTGATCAACGCGCTCACAGGGCGCAAGACGCTGGCACGGGCTTCGAACACGCCAGGGCGGACGCAGGAGATCAACTATTTCGCTCTGGGCGAGTCGCGCTATCTGGTGGACCTGCCCGGCTATGGTTTCGCCGAGGCGCCGGTGGCCATCGTCGCCAGGTGGCAGGCTCTGCTGAGGCAGTATCTCTCGGGCCGGCCAACCTTGCGGCGCGCCTTCGTGCTGATCGACGCGCGACACGGGGTCAAGGCCGTGGACGAGGAGATCCTGACGCTTCTGGACCGCAGCGCGGTCACCTTCCAGGTGGTGCTGACCAAGGTGGACAAGATCAACCGCACCGAACGCGCGGCGGTGATCGAGCAGGTGAAGGGCGCGCTGGGCAAGCACCCGGCGGCCTACCCCGAGATCGTGGTGACGAGTTCCGAGAAGGGCGAAGGGATCGAGACCCTCCGCGCCCTGATCGCGACGATGGAATAGGGCGCCGATTTCTTTCCAGAAATCGGCCCGGAATTTTGGAAAAATTCCGGCCTACCGCCCCGCGTCGTGTTCGGGGTCCGCCCCCGGCACCGGGTCATAGCCATGCCCGCCCCAGGGGTGACAGCGGCAGATCCGGTGGGCCGCAAGGTAGCTGCCCTTCACGGCCCCGTGCCGTTCCAGCGCCTCCAGCGCATAGGCCGAACAGGTCGGCTGGAACCGGCAGCCATGGCCGACCCAGGGCGACAGGACCAGCCGGTAGGCCCGCACCGGCAGCGCGACGAGATGCGCAAGCGGCGTCATGCCCGCCCCCGGTGGACCGTGGCAAGTGCCTGCCGAAGGTCGGCACAAAGGTCGGCATAGCTTCGCGTCACCGTGGCTTCGGGCCGAGCGACGAGGACATAGTCCCAGCCCGGACGGGCCTTGGGCGCCAGCACCTCGCGCGCAAGGGCTCGCAACCGCCGCTTGGCCCGGTTGCGCAGCACCGCATTGCCGATCTTCTTCGAAGCGGTGAACCCCACCCGCACCGCCGGGTCGCCATCCGCCCGGTCGCGGGCCTGGAGCAGGAACCCCCCAGTCCCCTGCCGCCGCGCCGAGGCCGCCTTCAGGTAATCGGCGCGCTTGCGCAGCACGCAAAGCGAAACCGCCGGAGACCTTGCGGGCGCTTCGGCGGCGATGCCATGGCCCTGGGTCTCCGGCGGTGTCATGCGCAAAGCCTGATGCCCTTGCGGGCGAAGGATCAGGCGGTCAGCTTGCGACGACCCTTGGCGCGGCGGGCGGCCAGGACCAGACGGCCGTTCTTGGTGGCCATGCGCGCCCGGAAGCCGTGGCGGCGCTTGCGAACCAGGTTCGACGGTTGAAAGGTGCGCTTCATCGCGGCTCTCCATCAGACATGACCCGAACCCGTTCAAGGATTCGAGGGCCGGTAACTTGAAGCCCGTCATTTACGGGCGGTCGCGGCCCAAGTCAACGTGGCCCGGGCGGATTTCCTGCAACATTTCCACGGCCAGCGGCTAGAAATGTTGCAGCCCTGCCGGGTTTGCGCCGACCGGGATCAAGGCCGCGTGAACCCCCTGTCGCGCCGCACCAAGCTGAGCCATGGTCAGCCCCATGCAAGGAGCCCCCGTGACACCCGCCTTTTCATCCTCAAGCTGGCTGCGCCGCCTGCCGATCCTGGTGATCCTTGGCGCGGCGCTGGTCGGGGCCGTGGTGCTGCGCGACGACCTGAGTTTCGAGGCGCTGGCACGTCACCGCGACGAGCTGCTGGCCTTTCGGGACGCGCATTACCTGTGGTCGGTGCTGGCCTTCCTGGCAGCCTATGTCGCCATTGTCGGTCTCAGCCTGCCGGGTGGGACCGTTGCCACGCTTGCTGGCGGATTCCTGTTCGGTCTGTTCCCCGGCGTGCTCTACAACGTCCTGGGCGCCGGAACCGGGGCGGTCCTGATCTTTTTGGCGGCGCGCTTTGGCTTTGGCGAGGACCTGTCGCGCAAACTGGAGGGGGCCGGCGGCAGGGCGGCGCAGTTGCAGGCCGGTCTGCGCGAGAACGAATGGTCGGTCCTGTTCCTGATGCGCCTCGTGCCGCTGGTGCCCTTCTTCATCGCGAACCTGATCCCGGCGCTGGTCGGCACCAGTCTCTGGCGCTTTGCCGTCTCGACCTATCTCGGGATCATCCCGGGGGCTCTGGTCTTCACCTCGGTCGGCGCGGGCCTGGGCGAGGTCTTCGCCCGGGGCGAGGCGCCGGACCTTGCCATCCTCTTCACCGCGCCCGTTCTGCTGCCGCTTCTGGGGCTTGCCGCCCTTGCCGCGCTGCCGATGCTGCTGCGCGTCGTCCGGAGGATGCGCTGAATGGGCCGGATCGAGACCGACATCTGCGTGATCGGCGCCGGATCGGGCGGGCTTTCGGTCGCGGCGGGCGCGGTGCAGATGGGCGCGCGAGTCGTGCTGATCGAGGCCGGCGAGATGGGCGGCGACTGCCTGAACGCAGGCTGCGTCCCCTCGAAGGCTCTGATCGCCGCGGCCAAGGCGGCCGAGACGCAGCGTCGGGGGTTCCGGGGCATCGCCGGGGGCGAGCCGGAGGTGGACTTCGGCGCGGTGAAGGACCATGTCCGTGCGGTGATCGAACAGATTGCCCCCGTGGACAGCCAGGAGCGGTTCGAGGGTCTGGGCTGCACCGTGATCCGCGCTTTTGCCCGGTTCACCGGGCCAAGCGAGGTCGAGGCCGGCGGGAACACGATTCGCGCCCGCCGCTTCGTGATAGCCACCGGGTCGCGGCCCTATGTGCCGCAGGTGCAGGGGATCGACACCGTGCCCTACCTGACCAACGAGACGATCTTCGACCTGCGCGAGCGGCCCCGCCACCTGATCGTCATCGGTGGCGGCCCCATCGGGGTCGAGATGGCGCAGGCGCATCGTCGGCTGGGCTGCGAGGTGACGCTGATCGAGGCTGCTAGGGTTCTGGGCCGCGAGGATCCCGAACTGGCTGCCGTGGTCGTCGAGGCGCTGCGGCGCGAGGGGATCGCGCTGGTCGAGGGGCAGCCGATGGTGCGGCTCGCCGCCGAGGCGGGCGCCGTCGAGGTAACACTGGGTGACGGGCGGCAGGTCCGGGGCTCGCATCTTCTCATGGCGGTCGGTCGGAAGGTGGCGCTGGAGGGGCTGAACCTGGAGGCGGCCGGCATCGCCTACAGCGCCCGGGGGATCACGGTCGATGCGCGGCTGCGGTCCTCGAACCGGCGGGTCTATGCGGTGGGCGATGCGGCGGGGGGGCCGCAGTTCACCCATGTCGCAGGCTGGCATGCGGGCATCGTGATCCGGCAGGCAGTGCTGGGGCTGCCAGCGAAGGCCGATCCCCGGGCGATCCCGCGCGCGACCTACACTGACCCGGAGCTTGCGCAGGTTGGTCTGACCGAGGCCGAAGCCCGCGCAGCACATGGCGATTCGGTGACGGTGGTGCGCGCCACCTTCGCCCACAACGACCGCGCGCAGGCCGAAGGCAGGACCGGTGGCCTTGCCAAGGTGATCGTCGTGCGGGGCCGCCCGGTCGGCGCCGGCATCGTCGGCCCGCAGGCGGGCGAGCTGATCGGGCTTTGGGCCCTGGCGATCTCGGCCCGGATGAAGATGTCCGCCGTTGCCGGCATGATCGCGCCCTATCCGACGCTGGGAGAGGTTTCCAAACGCGCGGCAGGCGCCTATTTTAGCCCGAAGTTGTTCGAGAACCCGGGGTTGAAGCGCGTGGTGGGCTTCATCCAGAGATGGGTTCCGTGAAGCCGGACCAGGCAGGTTCGGGTGGAAGGTTCGGGTGGCTGAAAGACGCAGGCGCTTTCTCAACTCGCTGTCCGGGCGCTTTCTGATCCTGACCGTCATCTTCGTGATGCTGGCCGAGGTGCTGATCTTCGTGCCCTCGATCGCGCGCTTCCGGGCCGACTTCCTGCTGACCCGGCTGAAACAGGCGCAGATCGCGGCGCTGACCCAGCTTGCCGCCGATGACATGGTCTCGCCCGAACTCGAGGCCGAACTGCTGAAGAACGCCGAGGTCTACAACGTCGTCCTGCGCCGTGACGAGGTGCGGCAACTGGTCCTGTCCTCGCCGGTGCCGGGCGAGATCCACGCCTCGTATGACTTGCGCATGGCGGGCCCCTGGGAACTGATCCGCGATGCCTTCGCCACGCTTCTGGACCCGGAGAACCGGATCGTCCGGGTGATCGGCTATCCGGTGCAGGAGGCCGGCACGCTGATCGAGGTGACGATGGAGACACGCCCCTTGCGGGTTGCCATGATCGACTACGGGCTGCGGATCCTGATCCTGTCGGCCCTCATCTCGGTCGTTACCGCGCTCCTCTTGTTCCTGGCCGTGCGCCGCCTGCTTGTGCTGCCGATCCGCCGGGTGGTCCGGCACATGCAGGATTATGCCGAGGCCCCCGAGGATGCGCGGCGAGTGATCGCCCCCAATGCGGATGTCGAGGAGTTGCGCATGGCCGAAGAGGCCTTGCAGTCGATGCAGACCCAGCTGACCGGCGCCCTTCGGCAAAAGGAGAGGCTGGCGCAACTGGGCAGCGCGGTAGCCAAGATCAGCCATGACCTGCGCAACGTGCTGACCACGGCGCAGCTGTTTGCCGACCGGATCGAGGGCAGCGCCGATCCGGTCGTGGCGCGGTCGGCGCCCAAGCTGATCAGCTCGATAAGCCGGGCGGTCTCGCTTTGCGAGGCGACGCTCGCCTTCGGCAAGGCCGAGGAGCCCCCGCCCCAGCTGCGGCGCCTGAACCTCGCGCAGCTGGCCGGCGAGGTTGTCGAAGGCGAGGGCCTGGGCGCCGAGTCGCCCATAACCTGCCTGATCGACATCCCGCCCGGAATGATGATCCGCGCGGATGGCGAGCAGCTGTATCGCGTCCTGTCCAACCTGATCCGCAACGCGAGACAGGCGATCGAGGCAACGGGCCAGCCCGGCACGATCGAGGTCTCGGCCGGTGAGGACGAATCGGAATGGTGGATCCGGATCGGAGATACCGGGCCCGGCCTGCCGGCCAAGGCGCGCGAGCATCTGTTCGCGGCCTTCCAGGGCGGCGCACGGAAGGGAGGCACGGGCCTCGGCCTTGCGATCGCCGCCGAGCTGGTGCGCGGCCATGGCGGCCGGCTGGAGCTGGTGCGCTCTGACGAGGAAGGCACCGAGTTCGCGATCCACCTGCCGAAAGGGACAAGCGAGGTTTCCGCGTGAATTGGCCCTTGCATTGCCCGCTCGAGGGGGCTACATCGCCGGGCATCGCGGACCCGTAGCTCAGCTGGATAGAGC
>JBKBVC010000067.1:0-1943 GCA_046289805.1 Tabrizicola sp. | reverse complement strand
AGCATCAGACTACGAATCTGAGGGTCGGGCGTTCGAATCGCTCCGGGTCCGCCACCTCCCTCTCATGGCAAAGAGAAGTATGTGCCATTTCGGCAAATACCGGCTCTGTTGCACAAATCAGGTGATGGGCGGGGTTCCCCTTTCCCCGTACAGGCTCATCCGACGGCTTCAGTGACGGGTTTCCCGAGTGCCGTGAGGCCGGTCAGGAATGAGCGGACGACCGTCATGGGCCCGAGTGAGCCCGCGAATGGCGCGCAGCTGTAACTCCGCAATCGGACGGTCGAAGTCCCGCGCGGGCAGACGCTGGCCCGGCAGTTTCACACAGTGCATCTTGGTCGCGGCGCGGCCTCGGCGGTGATACCGTTCGGGCCTGCCCTCGGACCGATGGCGGACAATGGCTCATTCTCCTTTGCCGTTTTCAGGTCTCGCAACCCAAACCTTTTCCGAGGATCGGCCATGACCGCCAGCGTCACCCGCGCCCGCGCGCTGCACTACGCCGCAGGCTCCGCGCGGGGCCTTCTACACCACCACCCGGGACAATGCCTTCCCAGGCCATGGCCGGATCGAACCAGATCGAAAGCGAGCCAAGGCGCTTCAGTGCTTCGTTACGGGCCGGAAAGAGTTCCCAGGCATGCAGGTCGGAGGTGCTGGCCGGCTCATGCAGCCCAGCCACCACGCTGGATTCACGAGATGAATACCTCACGCGATCTGTGCAACAGGGCCCCCTGGCCGAGGACATCACCTTTCTGGGGGCCCGGACGTCTCCCAGTCAGCCGATCATCCAGCGGGCCTGGATGATTCGAGGGGAACTTGGTCAGGCGGTGGAGTGCACGGCGACCAATTCTTGCTCGATGTTCCCGATTGTGGGCGGCGAGGCGCGCGGTGTCGGCCGGACGGCCCCCACCGCGCATCGGGGGACCCCGTCTGGTTCGGCGCCGCCCTGGCCGAGCCGGGCGACGAAAGACATGTCCACATCGAGCTTTGGGAGGTGCCCACCTGATCGAGCGTGAACGACATGATCCTGACTGCCCCGGCGGGGATCGTCGGACTGACCCTGGGGCGGACCCTGCGTGAACTGGGCCCGCCCTTCCGCATCCACGAATGCGTGGCCTACCTTCGCCCCAAGGGCCACGGGATCAACATCCAGCCCAATGTGGTGCGCGAGCTGTTCGACCCGGGGCTGAAGACAGAGCTGGCCAAGATCGGCATCCGCACCCGCAAGTACGGCGTCTACACCGGGACCGGCCTGCCGATCTGTGTCGAACCGCGCGGATCCGCTGCGGGTTTTTCCTCGCCGCCATTCTCGCTGCATCGCAGCCCGTTCCAGATGCTGCTCTTGCGGGCGTTGCAAAAGCGCGGGCGCCGTCGTCGAGACGGGCGCCGGCATCGCCGGGTTCGAAGCCGACGATCAGGGCGCAACCCAGATCCCGACCTAAGGTCGCCGCGTGTCTGGTGACGTGGCAATTGCCGCCCAAGGCATCCATTCGGCGATGCGCAAGCAGATGGTTCCGGGCGATGGCGAGCCAATCTGGAACGGCGCAATCATGTGACATGGCACTTCACCCGGGAGGCACCCCGCAACGCGATCCTGCGCACATCGAAACGTTTCGGTCGAACCATCCGGCTACGATGGTGAGGGCCAGCCCGCCACCTGTCCGAGGGCAGGCCCGAACGGTATCACCGCCGAAGCCGCGAGAGACCAAGATGCACTCCGTCAAGCTGCCGGGCCAACGACTGTCCGCACGCGACTTCGACCGTCAGGTTGCGGAGTTCCGGGTCCGTGTCGCCGTGCTCAACGGCTGCATCGCGCTCGGCACTCCAGTAACGGAAGTCGTGGGGTAAGTCTGTCGGGGGGATATGGGACCACTGTCCGTTACCCGATTTGTGCAACATGTGTAACCGCCCCATGCGCAAGAGGGTTTTGGGAAGCTGGTCTTGGCGCG
>JBKBVC010000456.1:0-1685 GCA_046289805.1 Tabrizicola sp. | reverse complement strand
AGACCGTGCCCATGCTGGACGCGGCGCTGAAGGTCGTGCGCGACACCGTGGCCAAGGGCGGCCGCATCCTCT
This sequence comes from Tabrizicola sp., assembly GCA_046289805.1. GTDB lineage: Bacteria > Pseudomonadota > Alphaproteobacteria > Rhodobacterales > Rhodobacteraceae > Tabrizicola. Next base: position 1,613 of record JBKBVC010000456.1, on the reverse strand, counting down.
TTGTCGGCACCAAGCGTCAGGCCCAGAAGCCGATCGCCGAGGCAGCCGAGAAATGCGCGCAATACTACATGAACCATCGCTGGCTGGGCGGCACGCTGACCAACTGGAAGACCGTCTCGCAGTCGATTCAGCGTCTGAAGCACCTCGACGAGGTCCTGGGCGCTGGCGGCGAGGGCCTGACCAAGAAGGAACGCCTGGGCATGGAGCGGGACCAGGCCAAGCTGCAGGCGTCGCTCGGCGGGATCCGCGAAATGGGCGGCATTCCGGACCTGCTGTTCATCATCGACGTGGGCAAGGAAGACCTCGCCGTGCAGGAAGCCCGGAAGCTGGGCATCCCGGTCGTGGCGGTGGTAGATACCAACTGCTCGCCCAAGGGGGTTGATTATGTGATCCCCGGCAACGATGACGCGGCGCGCGCCATCGCGCTCTACTGCGACCTCGTGGCCCGTGCGGCTCTCGACGGCATGTCGGCCCAGATGGGCGCGGCAGGTGTCGATCTCGGCGCGCTCGAGGCCGCTCCGGCCGAGGAAGCGGTTGTCGAGGCCGAAGCCGAGGCCTGATCGGGCCCACCGTCACATGACTGTCACCCGGCGGGACTACCCGCCGGGCCATGCATTTCCCAAGGAGTGAACCGATGACTGTCACCGCTCAGATGGTGAAGGAACTGCGCGAATCGACCGGCGCGGGCATGATGGACGCCAAGAAGGCCCTGACCGAGACCAACGGCGACATGGAAGCCGCGGTGGACTGGCTGCGCACCAAGGGCCTGGCCAAGGCCGCCAAGAAGGCCGACCGCGTGGCGGCCGAGGGCCTGATCGGCGTGGCGGTCACCGATGGCCGCGGCGTGGCGATCGAGATCAACTCGGAAACCGACTTCGTGGCCAAGAACGAGGACTTCCAGGCGCTGGTGCGCGACGTGACCAACGTGGCGCTGACCACCGGCGATTCGGTCGAGGTCGTCAAGGCCGCGCATCTGAACGGCAAGACCGTCGAGACCGTGATCCAGGAAGCCATCGCCCGCATCGGCGAGAACATGACCTTCCGCCGGATGCATGTACTGGAGGGCGACACCGTGGTGTCCTATGTCCACAACGCCGCAGCCGCGGGCATGGGCAAGATCGGGGTTCTGGTCGCGCTGAAGGGCGACAAGGCGAAGGCGGAGGAGATCGGCAAGCAGTTCGCCATGCACATCGCCGCGACGAACCCGCTGTCGCTCTCCGAAGCCACCCTCGACCCTGCGGTCGTGGAGCGCGAGCTCGCCGTGCAGACCGCCAAGGCGCTGGAGGAGAACGCCGCCTCGGCCAAGCCCAAGCCCGAGCAGGTGATCCACAACAACATCATCCCGGGCCGGATGAAGAAGTTCCTGGCCGAGAACACGCTTCTTGGCCAGGCTTTCGTGATCAACCCGGACCTGACCGTCGAACAGGCTGCCAGGGAAGCCGGGGTCGAGATCACCGGCTATGCCCGCGTCGCCGTGGGCGAGGGGATCGAGAAGAAGCAGGAAGACTTTGCCGCCGAAGTGGCCAAGGCCCTGCAAGGCTGATCCGGTCCGGCAAGGACGGGACACGGGACAGGGGGGGGGGGGGGGGGGGCCGCCCCCGGGGGGGGGCGGC
>JBKBVC010000455.1:0-1689 GCA_046289805.1 Tabrizicola sp. | reverse complement strand
ATCGAGCGGATCAGGCTGTCCATCGCATAGGCGCAGCGGTCCTCGTCGCCCGGACGAACCCAGATGTTCAGATCGACCGGGCGGCCCGAGGCGGTGACGAATTTCGCCGAATGGGCGCGCAGATCGCCGGCAACCAGGGCGAAGAGATAGGCGGGCTTGGGCCAGGGGTCATCCCATTCTGCCCAGCCTTCCCCGCTCGCGACTGGATTGCCGTTCGACAAGAGGACCGGCAGGTCGCTTTCGATCCGCACCCTGAACCGGCTCATCACGTCCGGTCGGTCAGGGTAATAGGTGATCTTGCGGAACCCCTCGGCTTCGCACTGGGTACAATACATGCCCTTCGACATGTAAAGCCCCTCCAGCGCCGTGTTCCCCTCGGGCATGATCTCGACTTCGGTTTCCAGGGTGAAGGGGCCATCGGGCAGCGTGTGCGCGGCGATGGTCAAAGACCGTTCATCGACCGTTGGCGTGACGGTCTGGCCATCCAGCTTGCAGGAGACGAGCTTCAGACCCTCGCCGTCGAGGCGGAGGTGGTCGCGATCCTTGCGTCGGGGGTTCTGGCGCAGGTTCAACCGCGCGACCACCCGGGTTGCCGTGGGGTGAAGGCGGAAGGTCAGATCCACGCTGTCAACGAGATGGGAATAAGGACGGTAATCGGCCAGATAGACGGTTTTCTGCTCGGACATGCGGGACTCCTCTGTCCTCGCAAGCTACGGCCAAAAGTCCCGGACGCAAGGGGGGCCGGGTAACTGTCTTTTGTCGCTTTACGAATCTCCGCGCGCCGCTACATCTTTGTTCCATGAATGTTCTCGTCTGGTTCAAGCGCGACCTGCGCATCCATGACCATCCCGCGCTGGCATTGGCGGCGGGTCTGGGGCCGGTGCTGCCGCTCTACATCGTGGAGCCGGAGCTGTGGACACAACCCGACGCCTCGGCCCGGCAATGTGAGTTCCTGGCCGAAAGCCTGGCCGATCTGCGCGCTGCCCTTGCCGGGGCCGGGGCGCCCCTCGTGGTGCGCACGGGCGATGCGGTCGAGGTGCTGGCCGGCCTCTGTCGGCGCCACCGGATCGCCCGCATCGTCAGCCATGAGGAGACGGGGAACCTCTGGACCTATGCCCGCGACCGGCGCGTGGCCGCCTGGGCGCGGAGGGCGGGAATCGAGTGGGTGGAACTGCCGCAATCGGGCGTGGTGCGCAGGCTTGCCTCGCGCGATGCGTGGTCGGCCGGCCGCGATGCCTTCATGGCCTCCCCCTCCCTGTCCGCCCCCGCCCTGCGCGCGGTCGAGGGTGTCGAACCGGGCCCGATCCCCGCCGCCCGCGCGCGGAAACTGGCTCCCGACCCCTGCCCCCCTCGCCAGCGGGGCGGCCGGACCCTTGGGCTGGACCTGCTGGACAGCTTCCTGTCGCGCCGGGGCGAGCCCTACCGCAGCGCGATGTCCTCGCCCCTGACGGGCGAGCGGGCCTGCTCCCGGCTTTCCCCGCATCTCGCCTTCGGAACCCTTTCCGTGCGCGAGGTGGTGCAGGCGACCGCCGCCCGACAAGCAGAACGCCCGGGCGGGCGCTGGGGCGGGGCGCTGGCCAGTTTCCAGTCGCGGCTGGCGTGGCGCGACCACTTCATCCAGAAGCTGGAGGACGAACCCGAGATCGAGACCCGCTGCCTGCACCGCGCTGCCGAGACCCTGCGCCCGCG
>JBKBVC010000066.1:0-7738 GCA_046289805.1 Tabrizicola sp. | reverse complement strand
ACCCCAGGGGAATGCCTCCCATTTCCCCCGGGATCACCTTCGGCTTGCGGATCGCGATGTCCGCAAGCCGACCTTCCCCTCGATAGGCGCACGAGCCGGTTGCGTGGCCCCCGTGGAGGCCGCACCCTTTCGTCATCTGCTTCGGGAGAGAGCTCCATGTCCACCCACTCCAGCCGCCTCGCCGCCCGGATGATGGTCGCGCCGTCGGTCGTCCTGCTCTTGATCTGGATGATCGTGCCGCTGGCAATGACGCTCTACTATTCGTTCCGGCTCTATCGACTGTTGTCGCCGGACCGGACCGGATGGGTCGGGTTCAACAACTATCTCTGGTTCTTCAACTCGCCCGACTTCTGGCTGGCGCTGTTCAACACCCTGGCGCTGGTGGGCGGGGTCCTCGTCATCACCGTGGTCCTCGGCATCCTGATCGCGCTTCTGATCGACCAGCCCGTGAAGGGGCAGGGCTTCCTGCGGATCCTGGTCATCGCGCCCTTCTTCGTCATGCCTCCGGTCGCCGCCTCGATCTGGGAAAACCTGTTCATGCACCCGCAGAACGGGCTGTTCTCGGCCATCGCCCGGGGGTTCGGCGCGCAGCCGATCCTGTTCCTGGAGCAGTATCCGATGCTGTCGGTCATCGGCATCGTCAGCTGGGAATGGCTGCCCTTCGCCACGCTGATCCTCCTGACCGCGCTGCAATCGCTGTCGTCGGAACAGCTCGAGGCCGCCGAGATGGACGGGGCCTCGGCCTTCGCGCGCTTCCGCTACATCATCCTGCCGCACATGACGCGGGCGATCACCGTGGTCATCCTGATCCAGACCATCTTCCTGCTGGGCATCTTCGGCGAGATCTTCACCACGACGCAGGGCGGTCCCGGATCGGCGTCCACGACGCTCCCCTACATGATCTTCAAGCAGGCCATTGCGGCCAAGGACATCGGGCGGGCGGCGGCGGGCGGAATCATCGCGGTGATCCTGGCGAACATCGTGGCCTATTTCCTGATGCGCGGCCTTGGCCGGAACCTGGAGAACTGACATGGCCCGCGCCCTTTCCCCCCGCCGCATGTGGATCACCACCGCCGCTGCCTGGGCCGTCGCCCTGCTGATCTTCTTCCCGGTCCTGTGGATGATCCTGACCAGCTTCAAGACCGAGCCCTCGGCCGTCGCCATGCCGCCGCAATTCCTGTCGGCCGACTGGACGCTGGAGAACTATGCCGAGGTCTGGGCCCGGTCGGATTACCCCCGTTTCTTCTGGAACTCGGTCGTCATCGCGGTCGGCTCGACGCTGCTTGGCCTGGTGATCGCCATTCCGGCTGCCTGGGCGATGGCCTTCGTGCCGGGCAGGAAGACCAAGGACCTTCTGATGTGGATGCTCTCCACCAAGATGATGCCTGCGGTGGCCGTGATGATCCCGCTCTATCTCATCTTCCAGCGGCTGGGGCTGATGGACACCAGGATCGGCCTCGTCCTTGTCCTGATGCTGATGAACCTGCCGATCATCGTCTGGATGCTCTACACCTACTTCAAGGAAATCCCCGGCGAGATCCTGGAAGCCGCCCGCATGGACGGGGCCAATCTCTGGAACGAGATCGCCCATGTCCTGACGCCCATGGCGCTGCCAGGGATCGCCTCGACGATGCTTCTCAACATCATCCTCGCCTGGAACGAGGCGTTCTGGACTATCGTCCTGACCACCACCAGGGCGGCGCCGCTCTCGGCCTTCATCGCCAGTTTCTCGGCGCCGCAGGGCCTGTTCTACGCGAAACTCTCGGCGGCATCGGCCATGGCCATCCTGCCGATCCTGATCCTTGGCTGGTTCAGCCAGAAGCAACTCGTGCGCGGCCTGACCTTTGGCGCGGTGAAGTGAGGACAACATGGGCAAGATCCAACTGACCAAGGTCCGCAAGGCGTTCGGCGAGGTGGATGTCATCCCCGGCATCGACCTGACCATCGAGGACGGCGAGTTCGTCGTCTTCGTCGGGCCGTCCGGGTGCGGGAAGTCCACGCTGCTGCGGCTGATCGCGGGGCTGGAGGATACGACCTCAGGCACCATCGAGATCGACGGCAAGGACGCCACCAACCTGCCGCCGGCGAAACGCGGCCTTGCGATGGTGTTCCAGTCCTACGCGCTGTATCCGCACATGACGGTGCGCAAGAACATCGCCTTCCCGCTGAAGATGGCCGGGATGGACCAGGCCGAGCAGGACCGCCGGGTGGAACGCGCGGCCAAGGTGCTGAACCTGTCCAACTACCTCGACCGCCGTCCGGGCCAGTTGTCGGGCGGCCAGCGCCAGCGCGTCGCCATCGGCCGCGCCATCGTGCGCGAACCGGCGGCCTTCCTGTTCGACGAACCCCTGTCGAACCTCGACGCCGCCCTGCGCGTGGGCATGCGGCAGGAGATCAGCGAACTGCACCAAAGCCTCAAGACCACGATGATCTACGTCACCCACGACCAGGTCGAGGCGATGACCATGGCCGACAAGATCGTCGTCCTGAACGCCGGCCGGATCGAGCAGGTCGGCGCGCCGCTGGAGCTTTACAACTATCCCCGCAACCTGTTCGTCGCGGGTTTCATCGGCAGCCCGAAGATGAACTTCATCGAGGGCGCGGAGGCTGCGAAGCACGACGCCCATACCATCGGCGTCCGCCCCGAGCACATCGCGGTGGGCGACGGTCCCTGGGAGGGGGTGGTCGGCCTGTCCGAACATCTCGGGTCCGACAGCTTCCTCAAGGTCGCGGTCGAGGGGATCGGCACCCTGACCGTCCGCGCCCCCGGCGAGGTCAATGCCCACCACGGCGACCGTATCCGGCTGGCTCCGGCCGGGAAAATCCACCGCTTTGACACGAATGGAATGGCCCTATGAGACTTGCCGGAAAATCCGCTCTGATCACCGGCGCCGCGCGCGGCATCGGGCTGGCCTTCGCCCGCGCCTACATCGCCGAAGGGGCCGAGGTCGCCATCGCCGACATCAACCTCGACGCCGCCCGCGCGGCGGCCGATGCGCTGGGCCCGAAGGCCCACGCCATCGCGCTGGACGTGACCCGGCAGGACTCGATCGAAGCCGCCTTTGCCGAAGCCATCGAGCGGATGGGCAAGCTCGACATCCTGATCAACAACGCGGCCCTCTTCTCCGCCGCCCCGATCGTCGAGATCACGCGGGCCGACTATGACCGGCTGTTTGCGGTGAACGTGGCCGGCACGCTGTTCTGCCTGCAGGCCGCCGCGCGCCACATGATCGACCGGGGGCAGGGCGGGACGATCATCAACATGGCCTCGCAGGCCGGGCGGCGCGGCGAAAGCCTGGTGGCCGTCTATTGCGCCACCAAGGCCGCGGTCATCAGCCTGACGCAATCCGCCGGGCTGAACCTGATCCGCCACGGCATCAACGTGAACGCCATCGCGCCCGGCGTGGTGGACGGTGAACACTGGGACGGGGTGGATGCCTTCTTCGCGAAATATGAAGGCAAGCCCCTTGGTCAGAAGAAGCGCGAGGTCGGGCAGGCCGTTCCCTTCGGCCGCATGGGCACGGCCGAGGATCTGACCGGCATGGCAATCTTCCTTGCCACCGACGAAGCGAAATACATCGTCGCCCAATGCTTTGGCGTGGACGGCGGCAACTGGATGGCCTGAGCAATGACTGTTTTGCTTCCCGCCTATGACCGTTCCAAGCTGACCCCGGGGATCGTCCACATCGGGCTTGGGAACTTCCACCGCGCGCATATGGCGGTCTATCTGGACGACCTGTTCAACCTGGGGCTCGACCACGACTGGGCGATCCTTGGCGCTGGCGTGCGCGAGGCCGATGCCCGGATGCGCGCGGCGCTGAAGGCTCAGGATTGCCTTTCGACGGTGATCGAGCTGGACCCGAAGGGCAAATCCGCCCGCCGGGTGGGGGCGATGATCGATTTCCTGCCGGTCGAGGCGGACAACGCCGCGCTGATCGAGGCGATGTCCCGCCCCGCGATCCGCATCGTCAGCCTGACCGTGACCGAGGGCGGTTATTTCATCAATCCCGCGACCGGGCAGTTCGATCCGACGCATCCCGAGATCCTGGCCGATGCCGACAACCCGCACCGCACCGCCTTCGGCGCGATCATCGCGGCGCTTAAGGCGCGAAGGGCGGCAGGCGTCGCGCCCTTCACCGTGATGTCCTGCGACAACCTGCCGGGGAACGGGCATGTCACCCGCGCCGCGGTCACAGGGCTTGCGGCGCTGCGCGATCCCGACCTGGCCGACTGGATCGCCGCCCAAGTCGCCTTCCCGAACGGTATGGTGGACCGGATCACTCCGGCCACCGGCCCGCGCGAGCGGGCGATGGCGGCGGCGTTCGGCCTTGGGGATGATCCGGTGCCGGTGACCTGCGAGCCGTTCCGGCAGTGGGTGCTGGAGGACAACTTCCCCGCCGGCCGTCCGGCCTGGGAAAAGGTCGGGGTCACTCTGACCCCGCATGTCCACAATTTCGAGCTGATGAAGATCCGCATCCTGAACGGCGGGCATGCGACCATCGCCTATCCCGGCGGGCTGATGGACATCGAATATGTCCACGAGGCAATGGCCGACCCACTGATCCGCGGCCTTCTCGACAAGGTCGAGATCCACGAGATCATCCCCTACATCCCGCCTGTGCCCGATACCAACCTCGGCGACTACTACCGGCTGATCGTCGCCCGCTTCTCCAACCCCGAGGTGGCCGATACCGAACGCCGGCTCTGCCTCGACGGGTCGAACCGGCAGCCCAAGTTCATCGTGCCCTCGATCCGCGACGCGCTGGCGGCGGGTGGATCGGTCGAGGGGCTGGCGCTGGTCAGCGCGATGTGGTGCCGCTACTGCTTTGGCGAGACGGACAGCGGCACGCCCATTCCGCCGAACGACCCCGACTGGGACGCGCTGGTCGCCCGGTCGCAGGCGGCAAGGTCGCGCCCGGCGGCCTGGCTGGAGATGACCACGGTCTATGGCGATCTCGGGCAGAACCCGCGCTTTGCCGCAGCCTTCGAGCGGCACCTGAACCGGCTCTGGGCCGTAGGCACCCGCCAGACGCTGACCGAGTTCCTCGGCTAAGGCGCCGGCGCCAGCATCGGCGCGGTGCCGGTCGGCGTGAAGTCGGGGACCACCCAAAGCTCCACCCGCCGGTTCAGCTGACGCCCGACCGGGGTTTCGTCGCAGGCCATCGGCAGCGCCTCGCCAAAGCCCTCGATCACCGGCATCTGCGCCGGCGAAAGGTCAGGGGCGATCGCGGCCAGCTCTTGGGCCACCCGCGATGCGCGCTCGATCGACAGCGCCAGGTTCGCCTCGGCCGCGCCCGAGCCGTCCGAGAAGCCCGCCAGCACCAGCTTCTGGTCGCGGAACTGCCCCGCCGCGATCAGTTGGGCCAGATCCTCCAGGCTGTCCTGCGAGGCCGCATCCAGCGTCGCCGAGCCGTCCTCGAAGCGGAAGGTGAAGGACAGCCGGTCCGCCCCGTCCATGATCCCGGCCAGGCGCTTCAGCTCCTCCAGCGTCACGTCTTCGCCCGCGCCCTTGATCGCGTTGATCAGCCGCAGCCCGTCCGCCGTCATCGGCTGGCGCGTGGGCGAGCGGTCGATGAACCCGGCCGCCGTCACCGCCGCGTCCGAGGCCGGCGTGCGCAGGAAGGCCAGGAACTCGCGCGTCAACAGCGGCAGCCGCCGCCTGGCCGACAGCAGGAACACCGACAGCGACAGGGGATAGTCGCCCGCCTTGATCGCCAGCGAGTTGGGCAGAAGCGGGAATCCGCAGGAATCGGTCAGCGGCATGCGCCGGGCCGGCACGATGGCCGACCGGCCGCTGACCGCGATCGCCCAGGGATCCCTCGCTACCGCTTCGGCCAGGCGCGCCAGGTCGGGATGCACCACATCCGCGGGGCGGGCCTGCCCCAGCCGCGCCGCCAGCGCCTGTTGCAGATCGCTGTCCGGGGCCAGCGCATGCAGCACCAGCGGCATGTCCGGCCCGCCGATCTGCGCCCAGTTGTCCACCTCGCCGGCCAGCACGCGGGCCAGATCGACGGTCGAGATCGCCGGCGTCGGATTGTCGGGCGCGACGATGGCGACCATCCCGTCCACCGCGACGGAATGGGCGACGAGGCCCGGCTCGGCGGCGAAGGACAGTTTCAGATCGGCTGCCCCGGCGTCGATGGCGGCACGGGCGGCCTCGGGTGGCATCGGCTGGAACGAGAGGTCGGCCAGCACCTTGCGCGTCTCCGGGTCCAGGATGCGTGCGGCAAAACCATCGCCGGGCTGGGGTTCGTAGATCAGTCCTCGGGCGGCGGCGAAAGCCTGGAACAGGTCGGGCAGCAGGCCCGCCGCGTCCGGCGCGCCGACCACGCGGATCTGCGCTCTGGGGGCGACCAGCTCGGGACAGGCCGGCCCCTCGCAGATCACGCCTTGGCCATCCACGGTCAGCAGGCCGTAACTGGTGTCGATCCGGTAGAATTCGCCGTCATAGCCCTGCAACGTCCCGCTGAGCACGATTCCGCCCTCGCGGGCGACCAGGGTCACATCCTGCGCTGCAACGGAAACACCAAGCGTCGCCGCAACGCAGAGCGCCGCCAGCCCTGCCTTCACACCCATGAACTGCCGATCCGCACCTTACCTCGGGGCGGCGAGTTTCGGGGCAGGCGAAAGATTCTTCAACAGCAGAATGTCACCGGCCGTGCCGCAGAGCGGAACCGCGACTTCGCGTTCCTGCGCCGTCGTGCGGCCATTGGCGGCGTAGATCGTGCCCAGCCGCAGGGTCCGACCGCACGTGGCGGGCGTGATCCGCAGCTCGGCCGAAAGCGAGACATCGCCCAGATCCCGGCCAGGCACCGAATAGACATGCGCCATGACCGGCGACTGCACGTCCGGCGACCCGAAGGACATGATCCGTGGCGACTCGTCCGCGGACGTGGCCGCGGCGGCCACCAGTACCCGGTTGCCCTCGGTGGCGCGCAGTTCCACCTCGGCCGGCCATTCCCAGGTGACGGCCAGGCGCGCGTAGGATGCGGCGTCGGGAACGGTGACCTTGCCCAGCAAGAGTCGGGACTCGGCCAGATACACGGCCACCAGTGCGTCAGGCTTGAGGGCCGGGATCAGCATCCGGACAGAACCGCGGGTGTCGGTCCGGGTGGCGAAAGCCAGGCCGGAATGGCGCATGACGATCCGTTCGCTGCGATTGCAGGGCGCCGAGAGCGTCACCAGGATCATGGCGCCGGGGGCAGCCTGCAACTGCATCGCCGGGCGGCACTGGTCGCCCGCGACGGCCGCGGACGAGGCCGCGACCGGGGTGATCCCGGTCAGCTTGCCCAGCGGGGCCTCTGCGGTGCCGCCAAGCGATGCCGACGGCGGGACAGCAGTGGCGCCCCCGATGGCCGCGGGGCCGGGTGCAGGGCGTTCGGTGGCCGTCAGCACCAGCGATCTTGCTGTGCCATGACCCCGCTGAGTTTCGGCGGTATGCGCCGCCAACGCGGCCACCGCCACGGCGGCGGTGATCCGCAGAATCTGTTTGCCCCAAAGCATGGCAGTGCTCCGGTACGAGAATCGCACCGTTTACCGCTAGAGGCCAATCGGGGCGGAGAAATGGCATTATTTTGGTGGGGATACGGATTGCTGCAAAGACGCCATGAAAACGCCGCGTCGTCAGACGTGGCGCAGGATTTCCGGTGGTCGTTGCAGGCTCAGACGATCCGACCGTGGCAATGCTTGAACTTTTGCCCCGAGCCACAGGGGCAGGGGTCGTTACGGCCGGGGTTAC
>JBKBVC010000065.1:1560-7742 GCA_046289805.1 Tabrizicola sp. | reverse complement strand
CGAGGAGCTGATCCGGATAGATCAAGAGCGCCGGCCACGACGTGCTCCTGTGCGAACACGACGCCCCCCCGAGGACCAGACGGGCGGATACTGGGTGGACCAGTATGCCGTCCTGGCTTGGGGGAACGATGTGAACGGCACGTCAACCCACACCTGGAAAGCCGGCACCGACAGCCAACCCGCCGCCGAAAGCGGTGCCCTCGGGGAATGCCGCAGCCGCGGCTATCTGAACTGCCGGGCCGCGACCTGGGTCGCCAACGGGGCCATCGCCGTCGCAGTGGACACTTCCGGCAGGCTTCACTCCGATCAGGGGCCGGACGCGGCAACGGCCCGCTAGAAGGCGCTGCGGGCCTGCAAAGGCCAGGGCGGCAAGGGCTGCAAGGTGGAACAGGTGCTGGAAAGCCTGCCCGCCCGGGTCGCCAACTGACGACCCGGAACCGGGCGCACTGACCTGCCGCGCGCCCCCTGATTTGCCCCTTTCCAAATACTCCCGCCGGAGGCAGCCCCCCCGGCCACCGCGCGCGGGGCCAGGGATGGGGCGGGTCAGCCCTGGTTGTCCGCCTGAGCCCGCACGCTCAGCCGCCCCAGCCGCGAGATGCGGTAGGGTCCGCCGCCCTGCGAGGCGATCAGGCCCTTCCTGCGCAGGCGCCGGAACACGTCCAGCGTGCAGTCGGAAAGGATCAGTCCGTCGCGCGTGACGCAGAGGATCTCGTCGATCCGCCTGCCATTCCGCACATGGTCGATGCGCCCACCCAGGGCGAGGACGTGCAGCACCCGCTGCTCGGTCCGTGAGATGTTCACTTCAGGACGTCCGAAATCTGTAGCCACGCCGGACCGGACGAAGGCAGGCGCGCTTCGTCAAGTCGTTCAGGTCATCCACCTCCCCCGGTCAGGGGCGGAATGACGTCAGCAGGCTGCCACAGTCTCCGGCATGAAGCGCACTCCTCTGGACGGTCTTGTCCCGTGCAAGGCCGAATGTAGCGGACAAAGATCAATCGAGAAAGGGGGGGCTGGCAGACTTCCTGCCGAAGAGATCTGGTCAAACGGGTCCGCGCCGGGAGATCCTTTCCAATTCCCTAACGCCCACGATCAAGGCATTGATAAAATAAAGGTATCCGGTTTTGTCCACCGTGGACACTTTCCGGCTCATGCTCCCCGAAGCGCGCCGATCAGGGCTTCCATGTCCTCTGGCAGAGGCGAGGAGAACTCCATTCTTTCGCCCGTCACCGGATGGTCGAATCCCAGGGTCGCGGCGTGCAGGGCCTGGCGGGGGAAGGCGTTCCCGACCTCGGCCCCCTGCCCCAGCATGGCGGGCAGCTTCCTGCGGCCGCCATAGGTCTGGTCGCCCACCAGCCCGTGCCCGGCATAGGCCAGGTGGACCCGGATCTGATGCGTCCGACCCGTCTCCAGCCAGCAGTCCATCAGCGCAGCCTGCCCCGCGAAGTCCTCCACCACCCGGGCGCGGGTAATGGCGTGGCGCCCCTCGTCCCAGACCACCGCCTGGCGCTGCCGGTCCGTGCGGTGCCGGGCAAGGTTGGTCGCGATCCGCAGGATGCCGCCCGGCTCGAAACCGACCCCGCGCAGCCCCCGCAGGCGCGGGCCGACGCCCGAGGGCACGCCGTGGACCACGGCCAGGTAATGCCGGTTGACCGAGTGGTCCTCGAACTGGCGCGCCAAACCGTGATGCGCCCGGTCGGACTTGGCCACCACCAGAAGGCCCGAGGTGTCCTTGTCGATCCGGTGCACGATTCCTGGCCGCCGCTCGCCCCCGATCCCCGACAGGCTGTCGCCGCAATGGTGCAGCAGCGCGTTGACCAGCGTCCCGGATGGCGATCCCGGCGCGGGGTGGACCACCATCCCGGCCGGCTTGTCGATGACGATCAGGTCGGCATCCTCCCAGACCACCGCCAGCGGGATCGCCTCGCGCCGGGTCTCGACCGCGATCGCCGGCGCGAGGCGGAGCGTATAGACCTCTCCCTCTGCCACCTTCGCCTTTGGATCCGTCACGGCCTGCCCGTCACGGCAAACATCCCCCTCTGCGATCATCCGCATCAGGCGCGACCGCGAAAGCGCGGCTTGCTCTGGCACGGCGGCGGCAAGCGCCTTATCAAGGCGGGCGGGGGCATCCGGGCCGATGGTGACCGAGAGCGTCCCGCCCTCGTCGTCCTCGAAAGGCCCCTCCATGCCGTCGTCCCCCACGTCCGATCCGGTCACCCCCGACGCCCCCGCTGCGGCCCTGCCGCCCAGCCTGCAGCTTCTCAAGTGGCTGGTCGTCCTGCTGACGCTGACGATGATCGGAGGTGTCATAACCGTGGTCGCGCTGCTTGTCACCCGGATGCCTCAGAGCCTGGCTGTCTCGACCCCTGCCCTGCCCGAGGGCCTGCAACTGCCCGAGGACACCCGACCCGCCGCCGTGACCTTCGGTACCGGCTGGACGGCGATCGTCACCACCGACGACCGCATCCTGATCTACGGCAAGTCCGGAGTCCTGCGACAAGTGATGCGGATTGTCCCCGAAACCGGGCCTTGACCGCCTGAACAACGATGGGGCTACAGTCGCACCATCCCTGCAACTTTCTGGTGCACCCCGACCGATGGCCGCGTTCCCAGGTTTCCCGAAGGCGGAAGGAGAGCGGGTGCGCGATGAGCTGGCGAGGCAATACAGGATCCTGCGCGGCGAGTTCGTGCCGAGGCTGATCCTCATCGCACTGGCCTACTTGCTGTGTTCCATCTACATATCGCCCGTGCTCGCGATCGCGCTGTTCTGTGTCGAGATCGGCGGCGAACTGGTGTCCCAGCATCTTCTGCGCGGACTTGACCCGATCCGGCAGCCGCGCCGCTATCTGGGTTATCTGTTCTCGCTGGTGCCGATGGAAGCCGCCATCATCTCGGCCGCGGGGATGGTCTGGCTGCAGGACGACCCCTACGCGAAGGCGATCGCGGTCGGAATCGTGATGGGAGCGCTTCTGCACCTGACCTCGGTGCGATCGATCCATCTGCGGCTGGGGATGGTCGGCCTTGCAACGGTGGCGGCGGTCGTCCTGATCTTCAACACCTGGCACTGGCTGACGCTGGGCAACTGGGTCGGCCTGGCGGTGTCCACGGTCACGGTGTTCTTCGCCTTCGGCTATGCCCTGACCGCCATGGTTTCGAACAACCGCCTGCACCGCGCCGGTGTGGAGGCGGCAATGGTGGCGCGGGCCGCGAATATCGCCAAGGGGCGGTTTCTGGCGCAGATCAGCCACGAATTGCGCACGCCGCTGAACGCGGTGATCGGCCTCGGCGAGATCGAGGCGGCGGCGGCCAACGGCACCTCGCGGCAGCGGCTGCGCACCATCGTCACCGCGGCGCGCGACCTTGCGGTGATGCTGGACGATGCCGTTGACTATTCGGCCCTGACCGAGGGGCGGGTAGCGATCACCCCGCGCCCCGTTGCGGTCAGGGCGGAACTGTCGGCCAACCTGCTGGTCTTCGAGTTGCAGGCGCGCAACCAGGGGCGCGAGCTTGTGGTCACGGTCGAACGCGACGTGCCGACCCGCCTGCTGATCGACAGCCAGCGGGTCCGGCAATGCCTGGGCAATCTGGTCGGCAACGCGCTGAAACATTCCTCGCGTGGCCCGGTCTCGGTCACGATGCGCTATCTGCGGTCGCGGCTGGTGATCGACGTGTCTGACCAGGGGCGGGGCATCCCCGAGGCGTTGCATGAAAAGGTCTTCGAGCCCTTCTACAGGGGATCCAGCGAAACGCCGGGGGTGGGGCTTGGCCTCGCAATCAGCCGTGCTGTCGCGCGGCAGATGTCGGGAGACCTGGTGATCCTGCCCACGGCCCAGGGCACCACGATGCGCCTGACGGTGCTGGCCCCCGAGGCCGAGGCCGAGGCCGCAGCGCCGCAGACCCGGGTGTCCGACCTTCGGGACTGCACCATTCTGGTCGTGGACGACATTGCCACCAACCGGCTGGTTGCCGGTCAGTTGTTGACAGCCATGGGCGCGCGCTGCATCGAGGCGGCCAGCGGTCCCGAGGCATTGCAGCGGCTGGAACAGGGCGGCGTGGATGCAGTGCTTCTGGACCTGATGATGCCCGACATGGACGGGGCCGAGACGCTGCGACACATCCGCGCCAGGCACGGCCAGAAGGTGCCGGTCATCGCCATGACCGCCGACATCCTTGCGGTGCGCGAGGACGAGGCGCTGCGGGCGGCCATCGACGGGTTCCTGCCCAAGCCGATCCTGCCGGAAGCCCTGCGCGAGGTTCTTGCCCGGGTGATACCCGGTCGCTGACCTGCGCAGGCGCCGCCCGATACCGGCAGAGGATGTCGGGTTCGGACATGACGTCCTCCCCTACCCTGTCGCAGGCTGACCCGAAGGCAGGTTTGGAGACCCTTCATGATCGGAGATCTTGGCGCCCAGGACGCGACGGCGCTGGCCGCGCTTGTGGCCTCGGGCGAGGTGACGCCTTCGGAACTTCTCGACGCCGCCCTGGCAGCAGTCGAATCCCGCAATCCGGCGCTGAACGCGGTTGTCCTTGTCCAGGAATGCGTTGCACGCAAGGCGATTGCCGAAGGCCTGCCACGGGGGCCGTTTCGCGGGGTGCCCTTCCTGATCAAGGATCTTGGGATCGAGGCGAAGGATTTCCCGTCGCACAACGGCTCGCGCCTGTTCGCGAACACGGTCTATTCCGGCGATTCCAGCATCTTTCAGCGCATCCGGGCGACCGGCGTGGTCACCTTCGGTCGCACCACCAGCCCGGAGGGCGGCATCGGGGCGGCGACCGAGGCCGCCGTCTATGGCGGGCCGACACGGAACCCGTGGAACCTTGACCATACGCCGGGCGGATCGTCGGGCGGGGCTGGTGCCGCAGTCGCGGCGGGGATCGTGGCCTTCGCCCACGGCTCGGACGGCGGCGGATCGGTGCGGATCCCTGCCTCCAGCTGCGGACTCTTCGGGTTCAAGCCGACGCGGGCGCGGCTGCCGGACGGGCCCTATGCCGGCGAAGGCTGGGCGGGCATGGCCATCGACGGGTTCCTGACCCGGTCGGTCCGCGATACCGCCGTGATGCTGGACGCCTGCGAGGGACCGGACCTCGGCGCGCCCTATGTGGCGCCGCCCCTCGCGCGCGGCCATGCCGCCGCGATCAGCCGACCGCCGCGCCGACTCCGCATCGGGATCTGCGACACCACCTTCACCGGAGAGCGCATCCACCCCGAAGTAGCCGAGGTGGTGCGGGCGACGGGGCGGCTTCTGGAGGGTCTCGGCCATGTCGTCGAGCCGGCGCGGCCCCGCGCGGACGTGGAGACGATGATGCGGGCCTGGACCGACATCGTGGGTATCGGCACGGCGCTGTCGATCCGGTCGAAGATCGGCGACCGCCCGCCGCGGCCGGACGAGGTGGAGGGCGTCGGGCGCGGCGCCTGGGCGCATGCCCAAAGGCTGCATCCCACGCGCTACCTCGAGGCGGTGGGCGAGATCCATGCCTTCGGCCGTCAGATGGCCGGGTTCTTCGACGGCGGTCCCGACGTGCTTCTGTCCGCGACCCTGGCCGAACCTCCGGCAAGGGTCGGACGGTTCAACCACGACACCGAGGACTATGTGGCCTACCGCACCGGCCCGGACGGCATCTTCGCCTATTCCCCCTTCTGCGCGGTCTTCAACGCCAGCGGTCAGCCGGCCGCCAGCCTGCCCCTCGGCTGGTCCTCGACCGGACTTCCCATCGGCGTCCACCTTGCCGCGGCCTTCGGGCAGGACGAGCTGCTGATCAGCCTTTGCGCAGAGATCGAGCGGGCCGCTCCCTGGGCCGGGAAAAGAGCGCCGATGGCCGGCTGAGGGGAAGGAATCGCTTGTCGGGAAAGAAAGTTTCCGACCAATATGATCAAACATAGGGATCGATTGGGGGTGTCCTTGGCCGAAGAGGTGACGATCTCGGCCCGGAATGTCGTGAAGACATTCGGGCAAGGGGCAGGCGTCGTCAGGGCGCTGGACGATGTGTCGGTGGACATCCGGCGGGGAGAGTTCTTCACGCTTCTGGGGCCCTCGGGCTGCGGCAAGACCACGCTTCTGCGCCTGATCGCCGGTTTCGAGATGCCGACCGAGGGCTCGATCCTGCTGGACGGGGCGGACATAACCACCCTGCCGCCGAACCGCCGCCCGGTGAACACGGTATTCCAGAGCTATGCGCTGTTCCCG